>NZ_JAVJQN010000061.1:0-16369 GCF_040218245.1 Coleofasciculus sp. E1-EBD-02
TTGGATCGTCACCCAGGTGATTATCATTCTCATTCACTGATTCATTCGCAATAAACCTGTCAATAAGCTCTCATCTTTTCGAGGCTTGAGGGGGGAAATGCTTTGTCTGCCAAGCTTTTGAGCTGCTTGTCACCCCTTCAGCGCTGCTACACTGGCCCTTTCGTCCGCAAGGTAAGGACTGGGTTATAACGGGGGTAGCGTTCCCCGGATTTGGTATCACTCCAGTAGTGGCGTGGCACACCTGATTTAATGAATTCCGAATTGTAGGGGCGCAAAGGATGGTGTCCAGTTTAACGGTAAAATCTATTCCACCATTTTAAGAAGGCTAAAGCCCCTACTACAAGCTATCTTCGTTTTCCGCCCAGCGTCATGGTGACGAAGCCCTTTTATATTATAAGGAAAAGTTTTAAGTTTAACGTTTACCTTTTAATAGTCTAAAGATAAGCGGAGTTCGGGCGGGCAGAAAATGCCCCGGGTAAATCATGATTTGACCTGGGTTTGAGGATGTAGTATAACGTTACTGTTATACTGTATTGGGTTATTTTTATAACCATTTTTAATTAACTATTCCTGAAACGCATTGATACTGCGTTATTTGGTTCTCCATAGCATCGGGAAAATAAAAATACTACAATCAGGTTTCATTACCCAATTTGATGGACTCATGCAGAGGCAGATTTGACAAAAAAGCCGTTTCATGCATATCCTGCCGACTCAAAAGGGAATGGGGATGCAATTATCCACCCGTGATATCAAAGTTGTTCCCCTCCGACAGACAGGATGTCATGTCGTTTTGCGCCAGAGAATTGAGGCAAGAGTAACCCGATTTGAGCAAATGGATGTGGCGCGATCGCACTCCGATGTAAGTAGGGTTTGCTGGAGTCCAGTACTTTTGCACAAACTATTTATCATTGAGTGACTTAACGGAATTATCCTGATAGTAGAGTTCGGTGCGATCGCGCCGTTGCCGTTTTGCCCGATTCCACGGGAAAACAAGAATACAAAAGCGGATGCCTTTGACTAGGAGGCTTTTATGACGGTCAATTCAACAGTAAGATGGATACTTATACCAATCTCTAGCCTTACCCTCTCAACCTACCTAACCCAGAATACCCTAGCCCAATCCGTACCGCCACCGGGCGTCACCCTTCCCCCAGAAACACCCGAAACCATCGAACAAACGATTCCGCAAGCCCCCGCCTCACCCTTCCCCTCAGAACCCCCGACACCCCCTCCCCAACCGCAACTGCAAACCCCACCTTCCCAACCCCCACCAGACATTACCTCCCCAGAAAGCGATCGCGATCGCATCTTGATCAAAACCATAGAAGTCCTCGGCAATACCGTTTTACACCCAGAAATTACCGCCTTAATCGAACCCTATCAAAACCAGGAAGCCAGCTTCGAGGACTTACTCAACCTCCGCTCAAGTATCACTCAACTCTACATTGAAAACGGCTACGTCACCTCTGGCGCCTTCCTCGTCAATAATCAAGAACTTAGCCAGGGTGACGTCCAAATCCAAGTCGTCGAAGGGGAACTTGAACAGATTGAAATTACTGGATTAAACCGCCTCCGAGAAGGCTATGTCCGCCGTCGCCTGGAACTCGCCACCCGTCCCCCCTTAAACCAACAACGCCTAGAAACCACCCTCCAACTCTTGCAACTCAATCCCCTATTCCAACAAGTCAACGCCGAATTAACCGCCGGGAGTACCCCAGGGCGCAATATCCTACAAATCCAACTCCAAGAAGCCCCCGCCTTTGGCGCAGGTATCGCCACCGCCAATACCCAATCTCCCAGCCTAGGTTCTGTACAGAACAGTATTAACGCCAGTCATAATAATCTCTTCGGATTTGGCGATCGCATCAGCGCCACTTACGGCATCACCTCAGGAGTCAATTTCTACAACCTCAACTATACCATTCCCCTCAATGCCCGCGACGGCACTTTAACCCTAAGCTACAGCAATACCGACAGCCAGATTATCGAAGAACCCTTCGAGGATATACAGATTAGAGGCGAAAGCCGCAACATTTCCGCCAATTTCCGCCAACCCCTGATCTACACCCCAGAACGAGAATTAGGGATTGGTGTAGCCTTCGACTTGCGTCGCAGCCAAACCTATATCTTGGATGATATTCCCTTTTCCTTCTCCGAAGGTCCCGACAATGGGGAATCCAAAGTCACCGTAATTCGATTTTATCAAGATTGGGTCAATCGTAGCCCTGGACGAGTCTTAGCCGCGCGATCGCAATTTAGTTTTGGCATTGATGCCTTTGATGCCACGATTAATGATATCGGCATCGATGGGCGATTTTTTACCTGGATTGGACAATTTCAGTGGGTTGAACAATTATCCCCCCGCGCCTTACTCGTCGCCCGAATTAATACCCAACTCACCCCCGATGCTTTACTTCCCCTAGAACGCTTCACAATCGGCGGTGTGGATACCGTCAGAGGTTATTCCCACAATCAACGGGTGGGCGATAATGGAATTATGGGTGCCGTGGAGGTTCGCCTGCCTGTGACCTCAAACCCTAATATACTCCAATTATCCCCATTTTTTGAAATTGGCACCGTTTGGAATAACCAAGGCATTACCCTTGAACCCGCCACGATTGCTGGCTTGGGACTGGGGTTAAACTGGTTAATTACGCCAGATTTATTATTACGCCTCGACTATGGCATACCGTTAATTGACGTTGATGATGAAGGGGACTCGCTGCAAGACAACGGACTCTATTTTTCCCTGCGTTATCAACCGTTTTGAGGTGTCTTCGTTGTTTCCATAGCCTACTCCATGCTGAAGACTTGGCATTTTTTTGTGTTCTCTCTTGCACCTTTGTGCAATAGTAACTGTCTAAACGAGCAACAGAAAGGACAAAATTCAGCAATTAACTTGGCACAAAGGAGTCTAGTTTCAGCCAGCTTGCTAATTTATCGTAGTAATTGAATTACTGCTACAGCGGAATAAAGGTGAGATAAGCATGACTCGAAATCTCTATGCACTGCTCGTTGGGATTAACGAATACCCTCATCCAATCTCTCGCTTATCTGGGTGTGTGAACGACATTTTAGCCGTAGAAGAGTATTTGAAAGAGCGCGTGGCTAAAGATGGATGCCAACTTCATCTACACAAGCTCTTGGATCAAGAAGCTACTCGTCAGGCAATTATTGAAGGCTTCCAACAGCATTTATGTCAAGCAGGAAGCGAGGATATTGTTCTCTTCTACTACAGTGGTCATGGTTCTCAAGCAAAAACCCCCACAGAGTTTTGGCATTTAGAACCAGACCGACTGGAGGAAACCTTGGTTTGTTATGACAGTCGTGCTGAAGGAGGCTGGGGTTTAGCGGATAAAGAATTGGCATACTTGATTGCTCAAGTTGCAGAAAAAAATCCCCACATTTGTATTATCCTGGATTGCTGTCATTCCGGTAATGGAACAAGAGACTTGTTGCAAGAGACAGGAGTACGTCGCTTCTGCAAAGATGAGCGCGAACGCCCACGGGATAGCTACATCTTTTCACCGGAGAAGTTAGAATCCTTATCAGTGAGTCGTGGGAATCCTGAAGATCAGCTGAGTGGTTGGAAGATACCCACAGGACGCCACGTTCTCCTAGCCGCTTGTCAGGACTGCGAAACAGCAAGTGACGCTGTAGACGGCAAACAGCAGGGAGCGTTTTCCTATCTGTTGATGGAAACGTTGCGAAACAATGGCAAGTTGACGTATCGGGACTTATTTAAGCAAGCTAATGCCTTAGTTCGCAGCAAGGTTTCAGCTCAATCCCCTCAGTTTGAAGTAACTCATTCAGAGGATGAAACCCGATTTTTCCTAGATGGTGCGATCGCGGAACGTAAACCCTACTTCACAGTTCAGTATACCAAAGACCATGGCTGGGTAATTGATGGGGGCGCTGTCCACGGTGTTCAAGGTTCTGCTAAAGGTGAAACAACTCTCCTAACCCTGTTTCCACTTGATTGTCAAGACTTGCACGACCCGTCAAAATCTGTCGGTGAAGCTGAAGTAACTCAGGTGTTGCCATCGCTAAGTAAGGTGAAAATCAGCGGTATTGAAAACTTGACCAAAGATCGCAACTTTAAAGCCATTGTTACCAGCGTACCACTACCACCTTTAGGCGTTTATTTTCAGGGAGAGGAAGCGGGAATTAATTTAGCACGTCAAGCTTTGCAGTCAGCGAGTTTTGGAAACCAACCCTCAGCCTATGTGCGTGAGGAACAGGAATTCGCTAAGGCAGAGTTTCGCCTGCTGTGCCGCAATGAGCAATATTTAATTGTCCGACCCACCGATGACCGTCCCCTGGTGGAGCAAATTGACGGCTATACCGATGAGAATGCAGAAAAGGCAATTCAACGCCTAGAACATATTGCCCGCTGGAATGCAATTGTTAAACTCCACAGTCCTCCTACCAGTTCAATTAAACCGGATAATGTGGAGATGAAACTCTTCTCAGAGGAGGGCGAGGAATTATCTCAATCCAAGGAAATTCGTTTGGAATACAAGTACAGTGACAGCTACGGTGAGTGGGAACAGCCTGCATTTAACCTCAAACTCACTAACACAAGTAAGAAAACACTTTACGTTACCTTAGTTGACCTTACAGACCTTTTCGCTGTCCAAGCCTTGTTTTCTGACACAGGTAGTGTGCGGCTTCAGCCGGAGGAGGAAGTTTGGGTTCTAGAAGAATACGGTGGTATAGCACCCAAAGTGCCAGACGAGTTATGGGAGCAGGGGATTACCGAATTCAAAGACATCATGAAATTAATTGTCAGCACCACTGAGTTTGACGCCCGGTTAATGACTCAGGAGGCGCTTGACGTTCCTCGACCTGCAAAAAGAGATGTATCATCTCCGAATCAAAGTACCCTTGATCGTCTGATGAATCGGGTTCAAAGTCGTGATCTGGAACCCAGAAGCAAAGGAAGGTTTGACAATTGGTACACAGAGGAAATTGTCATCACCACAGTTCGTCCCCTGGATGCAATCAAAGTTTCGAGTAAAAAACCGCAAGAATTAAGAACAGGTGTTCAATTGCAGCCGCATCCTAGCTTACAAGCTAATGTTTGTTTAACCACCGCACCCCAGGCAAGTCGGGATGTGGGAAATAAGATTGTGCCACCTATCTTTCAAGACGATCCCAATGTGACTCAATCCTTTAAATTTGCCGTTAGTCGTGGCACGGCTCCAGAGTTGAGTATCCTAGAACTGGACGGTGTAGAAGATCATACGGTTGTTACCCCTGATGCTCCGCTGAAGTTAGTCGTTGACACTCCATTACAAGAGAATGAATATGTTTTGCCCATTGGCTATGACGGTGAGTTTTTCCTGCCATTAGGTTTAGGAAAAACCACTCAAGACGGCAAGACTGAAATTGAGCTAGAGCGATTACCAGAACCCGTTAGTCAAGGAAAACGCGATCTGACAGGGGCGATTCGGATCTGTTTTCAGAAAGTGGTGCGAGAGAAGTTGGGATTAGAGTTTGAATATCCTCGCCTCGCCGTAGCTGAAGTCGGAGATGATAAGAAAGTAACATACAAAACTGATGTCACAGAGGTTAAACAGCGAGTCGCTCAAGCCGAGCGAATTGTCCTCTACATCCACGGAATTATTGGCGATACGAAAAGTTTAGTGTCTAGCTTACAACAGCCCCTAGAAGTGGAAAATAAAAACCGTTCTATCCGGGAGATTTACGATTTAGTTTTAACTTTTGACTATGAAAACCTAAATACTTCAATTGAAAAAAATGCTCAGTTGCTGAAAGAGCGACTGGAAGCCGTCGGTTTGGGAGCCAACCATGGGAAAGCCCTGCACATTGTTGCCCATTCTATGGGCGGATTAGTGTCCCGTTGGTTTATTGAACAAGAAGGAGGCAATAAAGTTGTCCAACATTTGATTATGTTGGGGACACCAAATGCTGGTTCTCCTTGGGCAACGGTGAAAGAATGGGCAACGATGGTTATGGCTGTGGGTATGAATAGTCTTTCCCAAACACCACTGCCGGTGAAAGCGCTGGGTAGTCTGAGTGAGGCGATGATGAACACCGTTGAGGTAGCGCTCGATCAAATGCAGCCCAACTCTCAATTTCTTCAGGCTTTAGCTGCCAGTAACGATCCAGGTATTCCCTATTCAATTATTGCCGGGAATACATCGATTAGTCCGGCAGCCTTGCAGGAAGAAGGGGAAAAAGCTACTCAGTTAAAACGTTTAATGAAAAAGCTGTTTAATAAAGCCGTTGCTTTACCTTTCTTGGGTGAACCCAATGATATAGCCGTAACGGTGCAAAGCATTAAGTCTCTTCCAGATGGATGGAGCATTTTTCCCTTTATCCAAGAAGTCGCTTGTGATCACTTGACGTATTTCAATCATCCAGAAGGTTTAAAGGCTGTGCTGACGGCTTTAGCGCAAGAGTCTAAATCTCAAATTTTGCCCCGTTCAATGGCAACCCAAAGGTAGCCAAATGTAACCAAATGTAGGGTGCGTTAGCAAAGCGTAACGCACCATTCCAAAGCTCAGAATGATACGTTACGTTAGAGGGCGAGCCGAGCCAATTGAGTGGAATAGAGTTTCTAATTAGTGCAATCGGCTCGTTCCTACACGGCTCCTACAGGTGTTTATTTCATCCGTAACGGGTGTGATATTCGTGGAAAAATCTTAATTTATTGGCATTCTTACCAGAGGGATATAACCATGCCTAAATCTAAAAATTTTCAGCGGAATTTTGCTATCGTTATCGGAATTAATACCTATCACAATCGCATCCCCCCCTTACAGACGGCTGCTCCTGATGCTGAGGAACTTGCCCGCATTCTCAAAGAACAACATGAGCGGCTTACCGAGAAGTATCAAAAGCAACAAACCTATGAAGTTCTGCTGTTGTTAAACGAAGATGCAACCTTTGACAAACTTAAACAACTTCTTGAGGACTTTAAACGTAAACAAATACCACTCCCTCAAGGGAAAGTAGATGTTAGTGAAAACGATCGCATCCTTTTCTACTTCGCTGGACATGGAATTGCCTCAGATGCTTTAGAAAGTCAGGATGGACCAGCAGGTTACCTGATTCCTCAAGATGCCATCTTAGACCAAGACAACACGTACTTACCCATGCAGGAGTTACACGATGCTCTACTCGAACTTCCCTGTCGGCATTTGTTAACCATTCTAGACTGTTGTTTTGCTGGGGCATTCCGCTGGGCAAGCCTAAGTCGAGATCTTGAGCCGAGAGTCAAAATCTATAAAGAACGTTATGATCGCTTCATTAGCGATCGCGCATGGCAGGTTATCACTTCAGCCGCAGATGATCAAAAAGCCTTGGATGCCTTGGCGCGACGCGGTAAAACCTCAGATGGCAAACATTCTCCCTTTGCTCAAGCTCTGTTTGAAGCTTTACAAGGAACCACTGACGAAAATTCTAATCTTAATTCCGATCTCAATCAAGATCACATCCTCACAGCCAGTGAGATTCATTATTACCTACGAGAAAAAGTTGAAACAACCACAGAAGAACATTATCAGCGCCAAACTCCTGGGTTATGTCCACTGAAAAAACATCAAAAAGGAGAATTCTTTTTCCTTTTGCCCGGATTTAACCGAGATAAGTTAGAGGATGCACCCCCTCTTAATCCCGAAAATAATCCCTACCGAGGATTGGAATCCTATGGCAAAGAAGATAGTAACTTGTTCTATGGCAGACGTAAACTGATTGATCAGCTTTGCTCCCACGTTACGGCTGAAGAGCAAGCCTTAACCGTCATCTTAGGAGTTTCTGGCACCGGGAAATCCAGCTTAATGAAAGCCGGATTGTTACCGCGTCTGGCTGCGGATCATAAGTATAAAATTTTAGAGATGCGTGTGGGCGATAGTCCCCTAACCGCTTTAGCTGAGGTTTTGCCAATTCCTGATGAAACGACGACAACGCTGCAAAACCTGAAACAAAACCCACAAGCTTTAGTCACTCTCATTCAACGCTGGAAGACGACTCATCCAGATGCCAAGCTATTATTAGCCATTGATCAGTTTGAAGAATTGGTCACGCTTCGTCAAACTGATAGTAACCCAGAAAACAAAAGTCATAATCGTAACACAGAACAACAGCAGTTTCAGAAACTCCTCAAAGAAGTGATACAAAACTGTCCAGATTCCTTTAATGTTGTCGTCACATTGCGCCTCGACTTTGAAGCTCAGTTTCAAGAAGGTATACTCAAAGAATTCTGGGAAAATGCCAGGTTTGTCGTGCCACCGATGACTCAGGATGAATTGCGGGAAGTCATTGAAAAACCTGCATCGGAAAAAGTATTGTATTTTGAGCCTCCCAGTCTGGTTGATGACCTGATTAACGAAGTTATACAGATGCCAGGAGGATTACCTTTACTTTCGTTCACGCTCAGTGAATTATACCTGAAGTCTGTGAAAGAAAGAAGAGACAACCGAGCCTTAACTGATGCGGATTATAAAGCATTAGGAAAAGTCATTGGTTCTTTAACCAAGCGTGCCGATGAGGAGTACAACGCTCTGGTTAAAAAAGATAAAGCCTACGAAAAAACAGTGCGTCAGGTAATGCTGCGGATGGTTGCTGTGGGTGATGAAGCTCGCCGGCGGGTACTTTTATCGGAACTAGAATATCCCGATCACAAAGTAAATTGGCTAGTATATATTTATCTGATTAATTGGGCAGTTAAATCCAATTTAACTATTGTAATCAGGTACTTTTTGCCTAAATTTGAATGTTCAAAAGAAAAAGACCGTGCCAAAAACGTGATTCAGCAATTTTGTCAGGCACGTTTGTTGGTTCAGGGATCAAATTCTGAAAATCAACCCTATGTTGAACCCGCCCATGATGCTTTAATCCAAAACTGGCAGCGACTGAGGGAATGGAAAAACCAGGAAAAAGAAACGTTAATTTTACAGCGTAAATTAACCCCAGCGGCGAATGATTGGCAGAAATTGAATGAGCCGGAAGAGGCGAGAATAAAACAATCTAAATTTAGCATACAATACTTATTCTATCTTTTAGGACAATTAGAAGCTATTTTGATTGCCACAACCCAGCATAAAATTCGCCATTTTAAACAAGATCGTCGAGCTAAACAGCAATCAAACGACTCCTCAAAAAATTACCTTTGGCACAACGATCCTCGACTGGATCAGTTGGATTTACTACTCGATTACTCCGATAATTGGTTCAATAAAACCGAAGATAAGTTTGTGAGGGAAAGTGTCATCCAAAAGGGGAGAAATACTTATCGATTTTGGTATCGTGTTGCTTTGATAGGAGCGGGATTAGTCTTGTTAACGGGTTGGGCTTTGTGGGAGCAAAGACAGGCGAAAATTGAAGAGATGCTGGCGTGGAGGGAATCCGCAGAAGGTAACTTAAAATCCGATCGCGACATCCGCACCTTTATTGATATTTTACAAGCTGTCGATATTTCCAAAAACCCACTGGTTCGATTTTTCCCTCCTGATACCGCGTTAGCCGAAGTTCAAGAAACAATGTACAAGGCTTTTTATAGCGTAAAAGAACGCAATCGGATAGAGAGCGATCGCGCGACGTTTGCTCAGGTAGCTTTCAATCCAAAAACTAACGAATTGGCAACTATTGGTGATGGCGACACAATTCGGCTTTGGGATAAATCAGGTAATCAAGTTGACCAATTTGCAACGGGTCAAAATCGTGTCTATAGTGTAGCATTCAGTCAGGATGGCAAACGATTAGCAACGGGGGGCGGAAATGGTACTGTTAAGCTGTGGAATCTGAAAAAGGATGGCACTGTCGATTACAATTTGAACAGTACAATTTGCCCAATTGCGAACCCAACAAATCCTTCTGGAACTAACCTAGAGAATACTTCTGGTGCTAACCTAAGCAATTCTTCTGGTGCTAATCCAGATAATACTTCTAAAGCTAATCCAACCAATCCTTCTGAAACCAACCCAACTAATCCTTCTGGTGCTAACCCAGCGAATATCTCTGGTGTAGCCTTTAGTCATGACAATAAGCTATTGGCAACCCTTATAGAGGGAAAAGATGCTCAGAATAATCCAACCACCACCGTTAATTTATGGGACATTAAACAGGGCAAGTGTATCCCAAGGAATATCGCCAATACACCACTGGGTCAAGAAGGTCAACCTTCAAACAACCAACAGACAGCAACTCGTCAAAAAAACCCACTCATAGTACCTACTCCAAACAACCAACCCACAGTCCCTATTAAAGACATAGCCTTCAGTCTTAATGAGAATCTACTCGCCACCGTTGCACAAAACAATACTATCAGATTATGGGACATCTCAGGCAAAAAGCTGGGAGAATTTCCCACTGATCAAAGAAATGTATATAGCCTAGCTTTCAGCCCTGACGGTAAACTGGCAACCAGTGGTGATGAAGGCACAGTTAAACTATGGACAATTCAAAATAACGGTATAAAAGCTACTCTCTCCAGTCAAGTACCAGAGGAAATTGAAACAGAACAAACCCTTCTCTACGATATCGCCTTCAGTGAAGGTAACAAATGGTTAGCTACCATTGGTGAAGATAGTGCTATTAGACTACACGATAGAAGTCGGCAGTCATTCATCAAACGGATTTTTAACCAGCATATTGTAGAAATACCACCAATTGAAGCCAGTAATCAAACGATAACCGCTACGAGTGCAGTGTTTAGTCCTGATGGCAAGACAATGGCGACAATCGCAGGGGACAATACTGTAAAACTTTGGAATAATTTTGGTCAACAAATTGCCAGATTTAAAACAGATGCAGGAGAGGTTAAAAGTATCGCCTTTAGTCCAGAAGGGAATCTCTGGCTAACCAGTGGAGAGAACAGGGAGATCAGTATCCGAGATACATCAGGTGAGGAAATTGATAAAATATCCCTGCAAGATATACCCGCCTGTGATCAGGAAGACGATACTATCACATTTGTAAACAATAACAATACGGATGAGAACACCGAATCATTACCCAATCCTATCACTCAGGTTGTGTTCGCTTTCATCGATACTAATGATGGGACTGAACCCGATGAACAAGACTGGGCATATAACCAACTTGAAGACGATGAATATGCTGGAATGATGACTATTTTTGAGGATGGCACAACGCGATTTTTATCCTTTCAAGGGAAAGACTTACAAAACGCTTCATTGAGTGAATATTGTACCGAACCCTTCCCCAAGGATTTAGGACTGATTAAAGGTTTAGCCAGTAGTCCCGATGGGGAACATCTCGTCACGGTAGGAAAAGACGGCGACACTATCAATCTTTGGGATGAAGCGAGTGACCAATTTCAGCAACTTCCCATTCCCACAAAAGACAATGAAACATTCACCAGCGTAGCATTTAGTCCAGACGAAAAACGACTCGCGATCGCAAGTGCAAGTGCAGCGGAAGATGAGACGGGGTTAGTCCGGATATGGGATATCACCCAGAACGCCATTGTCGAACAATTTGACACCGGACAAGGAGAACTTTATAGTGTAGCCTTTAGTCCCTTAGATAGCAGGCAACTGGTTACCGGGGGAGGAGATGGTACGGTCAAAGTATGGGACATATCCAGTAACCGTCCGGCTCAATTCTCGACTACACAGGGGACGATTCAACGTATGGAGTTTAGTCCGAATCAGGAACTCCTCGCCACGATTAATAAAAACAATCAACTCAATCTCTGGAATGTCCGAGAGGATGGTACAGTCAGCTTAAATCCGGCTGCTGAAATCGTCCAACAGCAGTACGGAGGGGTGAAGAATGTAACCTTTAGTCCGGATAGCAAGACGTTGATTCTTGTGGGCAACGATGATAGGATTAAGCTCTGGAATATGTCTAATAACCAGTTGGACACCTTTGTCACTCAGCAACAACAAATCCAGAGTCTCGCTGCTAGTCCCAATAAGCGGAAATTAGCCACAATTGGCAGCAATGGTATACTCAAGCTGTGGCAGATTCAGAATGGTAATCTTAGTCCCATAGATATCTCCAAAAGCCAAGTAAGTCGATCACAAATCAATAGTTTAGCTTTTAGTCCAGACGGAAAACAACTGGCAACGGCACAAGGTAATATCCTGAAACTGTGGACTGTTTCATGGGGTAAACTATCCAATCAGTCAGTAGATCAATTCCAAACCCAGCAACCTATTCAAAGTGTAGCCTTTAGTCCCAACAGTAAGAAAGTAGCAACGGCTGGAAGTCAAGGGATGCTGAAACTGTGGGATATTAAGGGGAACTTACTTGATCAAATTCCCACACAGCAAACCAGTATTACCCGTTTAGTCTTTAGTCCCAATAGTAACATCATCGCTACCATTGGTCAGGATGGCACACTCAAACTATGGGATACATCGGATAAATCTGAGGCGAAACTGTCCCTAATTTCCACTCATCCGGCTCAAGGTGTTGCAAATGTCGCCTTTAGTCAGGATGGTAAATTCCTAGCCATTGGTCGAAACAATGGCTCAATTGAACTGCAGCAACTGGGTGATGTGGACACTCTCAAGGCAGAAATCTGCAATACAATCGGAGATTATTTTCAGAATAACCCCGATCGCCAACTTTGTGGTGGAATCGCTGTATCCACGCAGAGAATCCTGAGTCGGGGGGGTGATAAACTCTTAGTTCCCAGTATTACCAATCCGGACAAGCAAGCCGGAGTGCAGGAAATCGCTGCTGGTGCTTTTCCCACCGCGATTAGCGAACTCACGACATCCCTTGAGGAAAACCGCAATGATCCCGAAGCCTTAATTTACTTGAATAATGCTCGCATTGGCACTCAAAAATCCTACACTATTGCTGTATCGGTTCCCCTAGGTAATAATGTTCATCATGGATTGGAAGTTTTGCGCGGTGTGGCTCAAGCTCAAGATGAAATTAACCGAGAAGGGGGTATCAATAGTGTACCCTTGCGGGTATTAATTGCTAATGATAACAACGATGCCAAAGTCGGTAAACAAATCGCCCAAGACTTGAGCAAAAATCCGGACGTGCTGGGGGTTGTCGGACACTTTGCCAGTGATGTCACTCTAGCGGCGGGAAAGGTTTATCAAGCCCATAAATTAGCCGCCATTTCTCCAGTTAGTACCTCTACGCAATGGTTTAAATCTCATTGGTATTCAGATCAATATATGTTCCGCACTGCACCCGACGATAATACCACGGCGACAACGTTGGCTGACTCTATGCTAAATAAACTCCAGGAGAAGAACGCGGTTGTTTTCTATAATTCTCAAAGTCAGTATAGCCAATCCCTGAAGTTAGCATTTAGTGATGCTGTGGGTTCAGCAGGAGGGCAAGTCTTACAAGAATTTGATTTGTCTGATCTTAATTTTGATGCCCAACAGACGGTTCAAGAATCCACGCAGCAAGGTGCTAAGGTACTGGTATTGTTGCTCGACAGGGAGGAAATCGACGACGCGATTGAGATCATCAAACAAAAGCGGGGGAACCAGATCATTTTAGGGGGAGATGCGTTCTATGGTACGAAACTCTTGGAAGTTGCCCAGGACGAAGAAAATGTCAAAGATATGATGATTGCCGTTCCCTGGCATATTAGCAACTCTCAGTCCAATTTTGCCGAAACATCAAGAAAGCTTTGGTGGGCAGATGTAAGCTGGCGCACCGCCCTCTCTTATGATGCCACCCAAGCGCTGATTGCGGCACTGAAGCAGAATCCTACTCGTCAGGGGGTGGCTGAAACCTTACGTTCAGAAAGCTTTAGTGTTGATGGCGCAACCGGTAAGGTACAATTTTTACCATCAGGCGATCGCACAAATCAGTTAACCAATCCCTTAAGCCAACTTGTCACAATTGAGCCAGGTTCTCGTTCGGGTTACGGCTATGATTTTGTTGCTGTACCTTAACTACTGGACTTTAGACTACGACAAATTAACCTAGCTACAACCTGAAGCTGAGAAAGAAGAAAAATTACTGGGTAAACGTATCAGATTATACAGAAAATTAGCCGATGATTCTGATCAGATTATGGAACTGGCTCAACCGAAAACGTTTCGCTCTCCTGAATCCAGGGCGGGGGGATGTTTGGGAAAGTTGGCAGACTGTTTATTTAGAGAAACTCATGTAGCCCAGAAGACAGAAACAGGTAAATAACGCGGTAGGATTAAGGTTTATGAAATCAGTTATTCCCTATTTTAAAGTCGTCAGTCGCATGGTCTTAGGGTGTTTAGGACAGCGCGGCTTCAAGCAGCCAGCTGTTAAGAATAGACCAAACACCAACACCGGAAAGCAAAAAGCCTTCTGCCCTCTACCTTCTGCCTTCTGGCTGCTTGTACTCATCACACCAAGCGCGGTGCGGGCGCAAATTGTCCCGGATAATACGCTTCCGGTTAATTCTCAGGTGACGGGATGTCCGGTTTGTACGATTGAGGGGGGGACAGTTCGGGGCGTTAACTTGTTCCACAGTTTCCAGGAGTTTGGAGTGCCGACAGGGGGTGAGGCGTTTTTTAATAATGGGTTGGATATTGAGAATATTTTGGGGCGGGTGACGGGGACTAATATTTCCGATATTGATGGCTGGATTCGGGCGAATGGTACGGCGAATCTGTTTTTAATTAATCCCAATGGGATTGTGTTTGGGGAGAATGCGCGGTTGGATGTTGGCGGTTCGTTTGTGGCGAGTACAGCGAATGCCATTGGTTTTGGTAATCAAGGCGTTTTTAGTGCAACTGAACCAGAGGCTCCACCTTTACTCACGGTTAACCCGGATGTGCTGTTCTTTAATCAATTGGCGGCTCAAGGAGTGAGTTCGATTGAGGTGAGGGGTTCTCTATCTGTACTGTCGGGTGAAAGTTTGTTACTCGTGGGGGGAAATGTTGCACCTGATGCGACGACAACGGGGGAAGTATTAATTGATGGTGGCACGTTAACCGCTCCTGGTGGCAGGGTAGAATTAGCGGGAGTCGGCGCACCCGGCGAGGTGGGATTAGCGGTTGAGCAGGGAAGTTTAGGGTTGAATTTTCCGGCGGATTTGGCACGAACGGATATTTTCATATTTGGTAGCACCATAGATGTGAGAGAAGCGGGTGGGGGTGATATTGTAATTTATGCTAAGGATTTAACTATCGGCAGCAGTATTATCGGCAACAAACCGGCTTTAGGGGAAACTTATACGCTGCAAGTTTCGATTGAAAGTCCGGCGGTAGGTTCCCCGAATCCGAACCAGGAAGTTGAACCGAATAACTCAATTAATCGAGCGCAAAGCCTGGATGGTTCGTTTTCAGTCGCAGCTAATCCTGATGTCGAATCTTCGACTACAGTTCCATTTGTCTCGATTTCAGGTACAGGAGATGGGACGTTTGATTACTACTCGTTTACCGTGGAAACGGCTGGGAGTCAAGGAATTTTTGATATTGACCAAGGCAATACGGGGGGAGCAGGTAGCCTAGACACAGAACTCTTTTTGTTTAACGCTCAGGGAGGGTTACTGGCAAGTAATGATGATGCAGCCATCACTCAGGGAGCAGGCGGTAGCAGCCGTATTACAGACTCCTATATTAGTTTTACGTTTGAAACGCCTGGTACTTATGTAATTGGGGTTGGCAAGTACGATTCCAACTCAGAATTTAGTCAATTGAGGGCTGGAATCGCTTCAGGTTTCGGTTCAGTGGATGCTCAAGCTGGGGATATTACTATTGATGCAACTGAAACCGTGGCTGTAGCAGAAGGGGTAATTAGTAATACTGTTCAAGCTGGAGCCATAGGGAGAGGAGGAGATGTCCAGATTACAGGTTCCTCAGTTTCTCTTACCAATGGCGCTCTAATTACTGCCTCAACCAGAGGAGAAGGAAATGCAGGCAAGGTAGTGATTCGGGCGACGGATAATGTCTTATTGAATGGGGAAAGTCGTCAAGGAAGAGTCAGTCGTGTTGATAGTCGAGTGGGTTCGGAAGCTAAAGGAGATTCTGGGGGTGTGGAGATAGAGAGTGGCTCTTTATCTTTGACCAATGGCGCTCTAATTACTGCCTCAACCAGAGGAGAAGGAGATGCAGGTAAGGTGGTGATTCGGGCGACGGATAATGTCTTATTGGATGGGGAAGATACTCAAGGATTCGGCAGTCGTGTTTTTAGTCAAGTGGGTTCGGAAGCTAAAGGGAATTCTGGGGGAGTGGAGATTGAGAGTGGCTCTTTATCTTTGATGAATGGCGCTCTAATTGCTGCCTCAACCTTTGGAGAAGGAGATGCAGGTAAGGTGGTGATTCGGGCGACGGATAATGTCTTATTGGATGGGGAAGATACTCAAGGATTTGTCAGTGCTGTTTTCAGTGAAGTGGAATCGGAAGCTCAGGGGAATTCTGGAGGAGTGGAGATTGAGAGTAGCTCTTTATCTTTGACCAATGGC
>NZ_JAVJQN010000079.1:0-51290 GCF_040218245.1 Coleofasciculus sp. E1-EBD-02
GAACCGACTCCTGTGCAAAGGAAAGCTTTAGATTTATTGGGCGTTAGCCTGATTTGTACCCAGTGAACCCGAAAGTCAAATCGCCCTAAGCCGGGATACGCATACAGTGTAGCTATTTGTCAAAGGGGAACTTCAGATTAAGGCATAAAATTAATGCCGTGTATTTTTTTGAGGCAAGTTTAGTATCCTAACCTTTGTGGCGGTTGCTATACACAGATGCTGTTACTTGAAAAGGTATGTTTTAGCCGTTTTTAGTGATATTTTTTAACCAGATTTGATGTAATTTCTTGTCCCCCCCTTTTTAAGGGGGGCTAGGGGGGATCTCTTATTAAGTAAAGGTTTCAGCCTTAAGTTTACACGGATAGGCATTGCCGTAGCCTAGCCTGTTTCTTATTGTCAAAAAACTGTATTCCACAGAACATAAGTAGTCGGACAAAAGAAAACGGTGCTGTATTAAGTGCAAGTAAATCATCCTCAAATCCTTACTGTTCCCTGTTCTCTGTTCCCTGTTCCCTAATCTCAACCGCAACGGGGAAACTACTTAGCCGTTCGGTTCGTGGAACCAATAACGCTGACCTGTAACCCCTCATATCGTGTCCGGTGGAATACTTACACTATCGGTGGAGACAAGGCAGAGGGCAGAAGGCAGAGGGCAGAAGGGAAGGAGGAAGGTTGCAAGGTACAAGGGAATAATGACTGTTTGGACGGACATGATATCAAAGGCGATCGGATCACAACCGTAAACAGTCATGGGATGCGTATCCTTAACATTCCGTAATTTTTCTTAAACTAAGAGATAGCATCCTATTTTCCGCTAACGACTATGCTGCTGCAATCCAACCAACGGACAAAACTAGACGATACCGACGATACCCTGTTTTACTCCTTCCCTCGCTTTGTCACCCATGTTGATGCTGGGTTTCTGGATCAACTCACTCAACTCTATAGAGAACGCCTGAAACCCCATACTCGCATCCTGGATATGATGAGTAGTCACGTATCCCACTTGCCCGATGACATGGAATTCGCCCATGTTGAGGGACATGGGATGAATGAACAGGAACTAGCACGCAATCCCCGCTTAAATCATTATTTTGTCCAGGATCTGAATAAAAATCCTCAGTTACCGTTGCCCGATCAAGAGTTTGATGCGGTTCTTAACTGTGTCTCGATTCAGTACCTCCAATACCCTGATGCCGTGTTTCAGGAGATTCACCGCATCCTCAAACCCGGTGGTATCGCCATTATCAGCTTTTCCAACCGCATGTTCTTCCAAAAAGCGATCGCGGCATGGCGAGACGGAACTGAAGCCAGTCGCGTGCAACTTGTCAAGCGTTATTTTCAGTCGATACCCGGATTTGCTACTCCCGAAGTGATTGCCCGTTCTTCTCCAGTTCCCAGTTTGTTCCAGATGCTAGGGGTTGGTGGGGGTGATCCTTTCTACGCCGTCATCGCCCAACGTCAAGACAACCAACAGGGAGTTTAACCAGGAGTTATCACCAATGATGCAACGTTTACGAGATTGGGGATTTACGCGGGAATGGCAGCAGGGTAAACGTGGCGAATACCTGGTGTTGCTACAGGCTATCCTAATTATTGGTTTCCTGTTGCTACCCGTTTACCGTCCCAGTAGTTGGGTGATTAACACTCCGCTTCTGTTTTATCTGCGCTGGGGTTTCCTCATCGGATTAGAGGTAACGGCATTAGTCTTTATTCTCAAAGGACTACAGGATTTAGGAGAGAATCTCACCCCTCTACCCTATCCCAAAGATGACGGACAACTGGTGCGATCGGGTGTTTACAGTCTGGTGCGCCATCCCCTCTACAGCAGTTTAGTGTTTGCTGGTTTGGGTTGGGCAATCTTTCAGCTAAGTCTTTCCCACCTGATAGCGACGGTGATCCTCTTGATTTTCTTGGATATCAAAGCTAGACGGGAAGAAACTTGGTTAACTCAGAAGTATCCGGAATACACCGACTATCAACAGCGAGTCAAAAAACTGATTCCTGGTTTATACTAAAGGGCTGTGTTATCACGGTCAAAGCCGACTTCCCATCCGGGCTAACGTTATTTGCAAGAGCGAGAGGAAAACACTTGACAGATGGGGGTTCCAGCTTATCAAGCTTGTTGGCTTTCATAATGAATACCTCAGCCAGTCATAAAATTGACCTATATGATGCAACAAAACTTGATGTTCAAGATACAATAGCCTGTGGTGTGAGTAAGTAAAAATAACTATTTAACGAATGCTAAATCGTTCATCTAGTGTAGTCTGTCCACCAAACCCGAATCGGGAAGCTGCAACCGAGAGCGATCGCGGGATGGTAACCAGCACGAGTGACCAACGCCTGATAAAATTAATGAAGTCGATTTACCAGGCTGATCAGCAAGTCAAGTATCTACATTTGCAAGCAGAAGTAGATTCACTATTGCAGCAGCTCCAAATCCTCCAAAAACAACGGTTGGCTGCGGCGCAATCCGACGCCAATAATTAAGGGGAACAGTAGTGTTTGGTTTGATTCATGCTGTTTTTGCACCCCAGAACTCATTCTTGGGGTGCTAAGTTTTGTCAACTCTGACGGATAAGCACAAGGAGATACCCTTCTATCTGCCAGTAATAGACGGCTGGGCAGGATTTTTTTTGCCTGACTATTCGCAATTCATCAACATCTCATGTATTAAATTCTTTCATGACTATATCGACAATCAAAGAACAAAATTCCCCTTACTCGATGACAAGGGTGACGACTACCTTACGGTTAAGAGACATTTTGCGAACGTTACCGCGTGAAGTGTTTGTGAAAAACCGTCGCAAAGCCTGGACAGTGGTTCTGGTGAGTATTGTAATGGTGAGTATAGGCTATGGGGGTTTAGCGATCGCGCCCTGGTTTTGTTTACCGCTATTATGGATTTTCACGGGTACAGCATTGACCGGCTTTTTTGTGATCGGTCATGATTGTGGTCATCGTTCCTTTGCCAATCGCCGTTGGGTGAATGATTTGGTGGGACACCTGGCATTTTTACCTTTACTTTATCCCTTTCATAGCTGGCGCATTCTCCATAACCACCATCATACCCACACGAATAAGCTTGGCGAAGATAATGCATGGCAACCTTTTACTATAGAGTATTATGCCAGCCACCCGATTGTAGTTAAGTTGTTTTACCAACTAACCCGAGGTCGATTGTGGTGGATTGGTTCGATGTTCCACTGGGCTTTACTGCATTTTAACTGGGGGAATTTCCAGGGGAAACAGCGTTCTCAAGTCAAGTTTTCCGCGTTGTTGGTTATCGGTTTTGCTGCTGTTGCATTTCCTTTACTCTTTGCCACAGTAGGTGTGTGGGGAGTGATCAAATTCTGGCTACTGCCCTGGATTGTGTACCATTTCTGGATGAGTACGTTTACCATTGTTCACCACACAGCACCCGATATTCCCTTTATCCCAGAACCGGAGTGGAATGAGGCGGAAGCTCAACTATTTGGTTCAGTTCACTGTGATTATCCCCGTTGGATAGAGTTTCTCTGCCACGATATTAATGTTCACATTCCCCATCACATTTCCAGTGCGATTCCGTCCTATAATTTGCGGTTAGCGCATCGGATTCTCAAGGAAAATTGGGGGGATGAATTGCGTGAATGCCGTTTTTCTTGGTCGTTGATGAAACAGATTACCGACCAATGTCACCTCTATAGTCAACAGGAGTGCTATCAGTCGTTTAAGGATTATCGAAAAGCCTTGGCTGGAGACAATTAATACCGAGTAAACTCTGAGATCCCCGACTTCTTGAAGAAGTCGGGGATCTGGTATTAAGTAGTAGGGTGGGCATTGCCCACCATCCTTAAGGAACGTGCCATTCGTATTAAGTTACAATATCAGCGATCGCGAGCCATCAGCAAGGTCGTCATGAGTCAACTGCAAGCCAAACTACCAACCGATACCTGGGTCAATGCAACTTGGGACGAATACCTTCAGGCAATCAGTGATCCAGCCTACGAAAAAGCGAAAGGCTATTATTACAACGGATGCATGAGGCTAGAGATGTCTCCACTTGGTAACCCCCATTCCCGCGACCATTTCATTGTTATTGCTGCGATTGCCCTCTTTGCCAGTATTCGAGACATTGACTTTGATGGTCATGATAACTGCACGTATCGTAAGACAGGCTGTGAGGAAGCCCAACCGGATGTCTCATTTTATGTCGGTGATAAAGCGGAAACAGTCCCTTGGGAAGCGACGATTATCAATCTCGATACCTACCCACCCCCGGATTTAGTCATTGAAGTTGCCTATTCTTCTTTAGCTGATGACAAAGGAGAAAAACGTCTCCTCTACGAATCCTTGGGAGTTCGGGAGTATTGGATTATTGATGTCAAAAATGTTCAGGTTATCGCCTTTGAGATTCAAAATGGCGGGAGTCGGCGAATTTACCAGTCTCAGGTGTTTCCTGGTTTAGAGATTGCTCTATTGGAAGAAGCCTTTCGGCGTAGTCGGCAAATGAATCATGGTAAAGTTAGCGCTTGGTTGTTGTCGCAGTTTCAAGCTTGAGTAAGCCCATGTTACCCGCCGCCAAGAACTCAAGTTCTTGGCTTATAGCTCAAGTCGGTTGAAACCGACTAATTTTTTTATCCAGTAAACCTTTTAGATTTTATATTTCTGTGTAAAGTCAATCAAGACATTGAAATAAGTTCAGCAATAATCTGTTGAGACATAAACTGCTTGAAATCTAAAATTTCAATTAACACTAACTTTTCATTATTTGAGTAGTGAAGAATTACTTGTCCTTCATCTTCTGCATAAGCAATATCATCATCGGATAGCTCAATCAGAAGGGCATCGACATCTTTACTGTATTTAGCTTTCTTCATAACGACTTCTTCTACCTGGATATAGTGTGATAACTACAATGAATGATTCGTATTCTCGGTAGACAATATTCAAGAAGTAAAGAAAATTGTACTTGGTCGTTCTATTATGTGGAAGTGAATGTGCGATCGCGCCGATGTAGATTGGGTTGACTCGCCGAAACCCAACAGAGCAAGTTACCCCAATTGCCACCCTGCAACCGCCACTAAATTTAAAAGCCGTCTAGGAAAAATTTCAGATAGCAAAAGCTGGGTATCAATCCAAGCCATGAATTTTTTGGAAATGTTACTCTAGGGTTACATAGCAATCGTTGAGGGACATAGCCGTGAGCCAAGTTGTCAAGCTAGAACTGAGTGATGAAGTATATGCAGCCTTGAAGCGACAAGCTGACAGTGTTGGTGTTTCTCTATCGGAGTGGATCGCGATCGCTCTGGAATTACAAAGTGGTTTACCCAGTCACCAGAACACTGACGTTGAGAACAAAGCCACACCTCAAGAGTTCTCCAACTCCAGCCATTCTGGAACGGCTGATGTATGTTATCTGACAGGATCTGATAATAGGGGCGTTGATGCTGATTTGGTTGGTTTATAGCCGAGATATCACCTCAGTAGTTGGACAAAATTAAAGTTTACGGTTGAGATAGGGGAACAGGGAACAGTAAGGAATTGAGCGTGTTTACAATCCTTAACTTCGTTAAAAAAGTTTATGTCGAGGTACTTATGTTTCAGCTTAAGTTCAGAAACCTAGTCTCGTTCCCATTTTTGATCAACTAACTGCGGCTTAATTTCTTAAGAAAGGCTATTCTTATAGAAAGAGAACTCAGGTAATCGCCTTCAGCAACCCTAACCTACTTCGTTGAGGTTAGGGATTGCCAGGGACAAGTCTGGCAACGTAAGAGCTGAATAGCGCCATTGAACCACCAACTGATACACACTTCCGGATGCTTCCCTAGTCCGGACTATATGTAAGCCTACTTGTCATAGGCGCTTGAAGAAAGGACATTTTGTTGGTGGCGGTCGAGGGGACTGATAACTTACACACTCTTTGGCTTATACCCATGATTCGTGTACCTGTTCTATCACCAGATGGTGAGCCATTAATGCCAGCCAAAGCCAGCCGTGTTCGACGGTGGTTAAAGGCTGGGAAAGCCAAGGTAGTACACAACGACTTAGGTATCTTTCAAGTCCAATTAGTTGAGGAACCATCGAGCAGAAACACTCAGGCTATTGTGACCGGGATCGACCCTGGTAAATTGTTTACGGGAATTGCTGTCCAGTCAAGGGGCGCTACCCTATTCCTTGCCCACCTCAATCTACCGTTTAAGACTGTGACCAAGCGGATGAGCCAAAGGGCAATGATGCGACGGGGAAGGCGAGGGCGACGGATTAACCGCAAACTTCCCTTTAGCCAACGCAACCACCGCCAAAACAGGTTCGATAACCGCAAAGGTCATAAGATACCCCCCAGCATCCGGGCTAATAAGCAGCTTGCCTTTCGGGTCGTGCAAGAGCTGGGCAAAATCTACCCATTCACCGATGTGGTAGTAGAGGTGGTTAAAGCCAGAGGGGACAAAGGGTTCGGCCCTACCATGGTCGGTCAATATTGGCAGATTGAGCAGCTACGCCAAGCGGGTTATACCGTCCACACTCAAGAGGGATGGCACACTTCAAACCTGAGAAAATACTTGGGTTTACCCAAAGCCAAGAATAAGGCTGAGGAGTCCCCCGCCGCCCATGCTGTTGATGGCATCTGCCTAGCCGCTTCCCAGTTCTTATGGTATCGCCAGATCAAGGGCAGAAGCGGCAGATGGTTAGGTGGAATAGCGGTAACACCTTGCCAGTTTGCGATAATTCGCCGTCCCCCAATTTGCCGCCGTCAACTACACCTAATGGTTCCCGGTAAGGGAGGGCTGCGGCGCGGCTATGGCGGAACAGTCACCCGTCACGGCTTAAGGAAGGGCGATTATGTCAAGGCTGAAAAAGCGGGTATCACCTCCTACGGTTATGTTTCCGGTGACACCAAAACCCAAGTTTCGGTGAGTGACGCTAACTGGAAACGGTTGGGACAGTTCACTGCCAAAAAAGTCCAATTGTTGCAGCGAAATACCGGACTGGTATCAACAGTTGGATTGTCAAACCTCACCACACTGAGCGAAGTCGAAGTGAGTGGCACGGTTTGACCTCTGTTCCTCCCCAACCTGATGGAAGCGCTACGCGCACGCTTTTCGATCGCTGAGGTTGGGGTCTCACGAGATAAAGCGATGAATAAGTTGCGATGGATCGTTGGTTTAGGTCTAGTTGCTCTGCTCGTCAGTAGCTGCACCCGTCAAAATAACCAAGTCAGTCAAACCCCACAACCTGAATCGTCTGTAGCTACAGCCCCGATACAACCTGAAGCTGAAACTGCTAACAATCAAAGCAAAACCCTAGTTCCTCCACCGCCAGCCGGACTGATTCCGTCGAGCCGATTGATTGAGATACCTGTTGCTAAAGCGCGTCAAGATCCGTTTAGTACGGTTAAGGTTGTACCGAATCAACAGTCTACTCCGACAAAGACAACTCAACCGACTCAGCCTCAACCAGCTAAAACGCAACCCTCCCAGCCAAAAGCGTCTGAAACTCCAGCCAAAACTCAACCTTCCCCAACTTCAGAACCTAAACGCCAACCCTCTCCGACTAAATCCTCTCCCACTCCCGCCGCGAACGAAAAATCACCTGAACCCCCAGCCCCTAAAACTCAAGAACCCAAGCCTCAACCGTCTCCAGCGCCTAGCGAGACAACCGTTATTGAGGAACCGCCCGCCCCTTCTACTGAACTGGCTGATGCGGTAAAAGTGAGTGGTGTGATGCAGCTTGAGGGACAATGGAATGCAATTGTCAAGGCGTCAGCGAACACAACCAGCCGCTATGTGCGGGCGGGGGATTCTTTGTTGAATGGCGCAGTAAAGGTTAAGCGTATTGAATTAGGTACAAATAAGGAACCGCTGGTGATTTTGGAACAAAATGGCGTTGAAGTGATTAAATATGTTGGTAGTGGCAATGGCTTGGTAGCCAGTGCCGATTAGAGCATCAGTTGAGTAAACGATAGGTTGGGTTTCGTTGCTGCAACCCAACCTACAACTTCCTACGGGAAAGAACGAAACATGGGCATAGAATCTGAGTTTTTGCTCCTCAGCTATTACCCAAATGCTTCGCTATTACATCATCTAAGTAGAGGATACAGGTAATTAGGCACCAGGCATCGTACCTGTAGAGCTGATACCAGCACCACCTTCGGCTTTGTGCTGCCATTGACCATGTTCACTCTGTTCGTAGCTGTTTTTAACCGAATTCCATGCCACTTGATGGGCTTGGTTATCGTTGAGTCCATCGCGAGATGCGCTATTAATAGTGAGACTAATTGACTGGAGTTTAGACTACGAAAAACTAACCCAGCTATAACCTGAAGCTGAGCAGGAAGGAAAATTACTAAGAAATTAGAGTTTAAGATGCTTTTTTCGAGGATTTTTTGTGTCGTACTTTACATCTATACCTTCTGCCTTCTGTTCGTTAGCAGGCACCGAGTCGGGTAAAAACAACGGAAATTGTTTTCCAAATAATCATTAAATCATACCCAGGATGCCATTGTTTCTGATAGTTTAAATCAAGAGCAACCACCGCATCAAAATCCTGTACCTGCGATCGCCCCTTGACTTGCCATTCGCCTGTGATCCCCGGTTTTACGTTTAATCGCTGCCAATGGTGGGGGTTGTAATGGATTACTTCATCGTGGGTAGGCGGACGAGTGCCAACTAAACTCATGTCTCCGATTAAAACGTTCCAAAATTGTGGAAATTCGTCTAAGCTAGTTCCGCGCAGAAAACGCCCCACACGGGTGATGCGGGGGTCATTGTCATTCTTAAACAGGTGTCCTTGGACTTGATTGGGAACTTGGGATTTTAGGGCATCCGCTTGGGAAATCATTGAGCGGAATTTCCAGATTTTGAAGGGTTTTCCATAAAGTCCGTGGCGGGTTTGACTATAGAAAATATCGCCGGGACTATCGAGTTTAATAGCAATGGCGATGGGGAGAAAAAGAACCCCGAAAATCAGAAGTCCGATTAGAGATCCTATAATATCGATGCAGCGTTTAGAAATGGAATAGGTTGAAGGATGAAGCGAAAAAATTAATGTCTGATTATTGAAGAGTGATGGCTGATGGATGTAGTCTTCATCGCAACGGTTGGGGTTAAGGGTAAATGCAGTCATTGGACTTGTTCCTTCAATTCAGATAACTTGAGAGGTAATAGTGATTGATGCGGTGTCAGAAATAAAGGTGATACTCCGGTTGGTCAAAAATTCTGAAGCTGTTCTTGGCGTTCTAATAGTTCTAGGTAAGAGATGGGAACGACTAGGGGCCACAGGATAGCGGCAAGAAGTAAAAACATGAGCGAGTGAAATTGGGCTTTGGGAGAGAGGTTTTCCTCACGTTGTAAAAAGCCTAGCCATCGTGTGAAGAAAAGCGGTAGCATGACTAGGTAAAAGAGGATTAATCCGATGAAAATGATGTTCCACATAAGTTTCCTGGATTGGTTGACAGTGAATTGACTTTCTAACTATTACTCTGGGTTCATTCCTCCCATTTACGCACATAGTCAGGATTTTGTAACAAACCTTTACAAAGTTAATCGCCAACTCTGTATTCAGTGGATCGCCAGCTTGGGCAATCCGGACAAAATTCAGGCAAAAATGTAGTAAAAAGTACAGAAAATTGGGTTTTATTCTGTAATGATTCGTCCCTCACCGTTCCTGTTTCCTTTTCTTTTCTTATCTATCGGGGTTGTGCTGCACAGGGGAGAGTCGGGCGAGATGGGCAAATATTCCGAGCGGGTTGATTGGCTGTCTGTTCCGTCTCATGCTGAAAATTAAACGGTGTGCTTGGACTGAAAATAGTTGGTGTTAGTTGCGGAATACGGACTGTATTGAGTCCAGCACTAACTACTTCAATTATAGCGATAGATAAGGTTTGAATCCGTCTTGAGGTTGCCATAAAACCTGCTCCCAAAGCTTGCTATTGACAGATGTAAAATGTTGAGCATTTAAGCAATGAGTGAAGTCGCGATACGTCTGGCGGACACGCTTCTCGAACGCACTCCTATCTGCCAATAGCTGTACCCTTTGCTGCGTCTGGATTTTACGCCGAGTAACGCTTGCGGAGATGATTGACGCCAATCATTAAGCCGAGGGCGGCTAAACCCAAGCCAGCAGAGGGTTCAGGGACGGATGTACAGTAACCGCGATCGCAAATCCCCTTGATTATTCGCCGTGGTGAAATCTTGATCGGTAAAATTGAAGAACAAATCCCCCCACCCAATGTTTCCATCATCAGCATTGGTTCCATCAACACCTGTTAACGGCATATTGGCATTAATCGCCACAAAAAGGCTATCCTCCGTTTCCTTCAGCGCTAAACTGTAAATTTCATAGGGATTACCATCCCCACCAACTTGCAATCCATCCACGCCATCATTAAATGAATCAATCGCATATTGCCATCCTGATTCATCAACGGGATTTTTGCCAACTTTGAGGGCAATACCATCGTTGACACATTCGGTAAATGTATCAACAGTAGTATCTTCATTGAGAGCAAACGTAGCAGCTTGAGCGGATTCGCCTGTGGCAAATAGCAAACCACATACGGTGGCGATAGGGATGATTGGAGCAGAAATAGAAAGTTTTGCGGTATAGTTCAACATTTTTTCTCCTTCAAGTTTTTAGCTTTTGTTGGTTATTTGTTTGTGCCTTTACCTATAAAGAACTCTAGCCAAGCTTCAATAGGTATAGATCCATGTTACTGACTGGTAGGCTGGTGGGTTTCGGCTTCGCTCAACCCACCCTACGGTATATCTGTCAAAAAAACGTTGGCAGGTGCGGGTTTAGTTACGTCTGGGTGCAACCGATAAGATAGTTGTAAAACCCGCCCCTACACCTGCTGTGCTTTCCGTCTACGCAGTAGTACAACACCTGAACCAAATGCGAACAAACTGAATACAGAAACGGGTTCAGGCACGTTCTGACTGTCTTCCTCTATGAGTGCGTGCATATCGAAACTCGCGGTATCCGTATCAAAGTCTAGTTTAATTGGGAACGCTGTGGGATTGGTGGGATCAACATTGAGTCCGGTAATCGTAAACTCAGAAACACCACCACCCAAAAGCGAGACAAAATCGATACTGTCTCCAGGTAGAAATTCACCCAGATTTGTATCTCCTACAGATACCGTGAAGGGATTTTCAAAGCCAACCGGGAAGTTTAAAATTGAGGTAAATAAAGAATCCCCGGTCATTTCGTAGCGGAAGCCATAGGCAGAGGGTGGGTCGTACCATTTTCCGCCAATAACGTCAATAAATCGGAACACTCCATCCAAGGTACTATCCGGAAGTAAAGGATTAAATTGGGAGTCAGCGATGTTATTGGCGCGGTAAATTCCTTCTGTCCCATCTTCCATTTTTGCCCAGAAGACAATCTCATTATCATCACTCAGGCTTTGCCGATCCATGGCTAAATCGACTACAGTGGAACCGAGTAAGGTATCGCCAATACCAATAACTTTATCCTCGACTGCATTACTACCTACAAAGATACCTTTGCCCTGGTTGCTAAAGACGCTAGACCCTTCAACGACCTGATTTCCCATAAAAGCGACGAGTCCTTTATTATTGATAGAACTGGTACCAATATTATAGAATGTATCGGGTGTTTCTAACTCATCATAATTGTTCCCGGTAATCAATTCACCATTAATGCCATTCGTTTTAAAAATGACTTGACCTGCACCATTATTGTGGGCAAAGGCTGAGACTTCTCCTTGGTCATTGATGTTGGCTTCCCGATATGAACCATTCCAAAAGTTAGTGGGATCGGAAACAATCAAATAGTTGCCATTCTCATCCCCTGTAAAGACACCGTAGTGACTCACAAAGCTAACCATTCCCTGATTATTAATGTCAGGTGCAAGAGGATCAAGCATACTACTGGAGAGAGGACATTGTTGCTCGGATGAGCCAGCACCTATACAGTTGGTAATTTGGATGGTTTTATTGCCGTCGCTGGTAAATATTTCTTGCGCTCCACTATCGAGATTGGCAAGAAAGGCAACCGTGCCATTATCGTTGAGAGATAATCCAGGGGCAAAGCTACTATAGGTTGCGCTTGTATGGGCAATTTGTTGAGTGTTACTGACACCATTACTGGTAAAGATGCCTTGTCCTCCAGAATCGACATCGGCAAAAAAAGCGACTGTGCCATCATTATTAAGGGATAGTCCCTGACCAAAACTGCTAAATATAGAGTAAGATTTGTTGTCAACAATGATTTCTGGGGCGCTGACACCCGTACCAACATAGATTCCTTGGTCTCCTGACTTGAGTTCGGCAAAAAAGACGACTTGACCATTATTGTTAATTGCCAGTCCTTTTCCGTTTTGATAGTTGGAGTCATTGGACAACTTATAGCCGCTATTTCCGCCTGCGGTACCGAGTCCTGATCCGAGGCTGGTAAAGGAACTGAATGAATCGCTAGTTTCTACTATTGGGCTAAAATTGAAGCTGAAGGCTGAGGCTTTACCACTGGTAAGTAGGCTGAGAGATAGTCCGACTACGGTAAGAGAAAGAATGGGTTTGAATTTCAGCATAATCGTACTCCTGAAAATTCTGAGAGAGTTGAGATAACTGGAAAATAGGTCTGATCGATCAGATGGTTGTATTTTGCTTATAAGTCTATTAAATCGGTTTATTTTGAATTTGAACCCACAGCTAGCTATCAGATAGAATTGTGAGGGTTTGTTTTAAACCTATCAAAAGGTATCACAAGCTATCAGAAGGTATCAATATTAGTGATGAATTCTTTGTTAATCGTTGCGCTGTCTTCGCTATAAACGTTTGCATTGCTGACTCAAGCCACCTTCATTTTCAGCGTTGGATTATAAGTGATATCCTAGTGGAATAGAGTCAGAGTGCGTTATGTTGTCTTTCGGTAACGCTGCGCGAATGCTAACACATGATGGCGGACTGACCCAGCTAAAATTGTGGAATAGATTGGACAATTAAATTGGGCGCACGCCGTGCGCCCCTACAATTTGGATGACTATTGAATACCTATAAATGTTTATGTCGTGGGATACATTTTTACAACAAATTGCAGATTATCAGGGTATATTTGATGCCGATGAGAGACGGGTGTTCTGTCTCCGCTTTGCGGAACGCAATTTGGCAGAACTTGATGCCAAAATTGCTGACAATTTACATATCAGTGAGGCGACGCTGCAACGACGAATGGGACGAATTTATGCGACATTTGCCCATTCTTGTCCGGCGCTGAATACGGAGAAAAAGGGGAAATTTAAGCGCTTGCGAGACTGGTTAAAGCGGGAGTATGTGCGATATCAACAGCATGGAGAACAACTGAGGAATCCAGAGACAGATTCCCGTGCGATCGCGTCTCCTCTTTGCCAAGATAGTTATATTGAACCGGGGATTCTGCCTACCTGTTACCGGGAAATCCTGAAGCCGGGATGTTTGCTGCGGATTAAAGCGCCGTGGAAGATGGGGAAAACCGAGTTGATGTCACGGGTGTTGAATTATGCGGCGGATCAGGGTTATCGCGCAGTGAGTTTGAATCTGCGGGATGCAACGGCGACGGATTTTCAAGATTTGAATCGATTTCTGCAATGGTTCTGTACCAGTGTGACGCTGAGTCTGAACCAAGACTCATTGTCAGATAATCCAGTGGCTGAACATTGGCAGCGGAGTATTGGCAATAGTAAGAATAAGTGTAAGACGTATTTTGAAAAGCATCTGTTACCGGGAGACAGTTGTCTGGTTTTGGGGTTAGATGAAGTGGATCGAATTTTTCCCTATTCAGAAATCGCGGGAGAGTTTTTAGGGATGCTGCGAACGCGACATGAGGATGCGAAAACGCGCCCAATTTGGGGGAAATTGCGCCAGGTTTTAGTATATACGGAAGATTATCGCGAACTGGATATTAATCAGTCGCCATTTAATACGGGACTTCCGATCACGTTACCGGAATTGAGTCGGGAACAGGTGCAAAAGTTGGCGCAACACTATGGATTGGATTGGCAAGGGGATCAGGTGAATCGGTTAATGGCGATGGTGGGGGGACAGCCTTATTTGGTGCAAGAGGCGATTAAGCAAATTGGGCAAAAGTTGGTCACATTGGAGGAGGTGTTGGTAATGGCGGCGACTCCTAGGGGAATTTATCGGGATTATTTGCTGATGTATGAACAAAAGTTACATCAATTACCGGAGTTAGTGGCGGTTTTTAATCAGGTTGTTGGTGTTAATCATCCGGTAAGATTGAATCCAGAGGTGGCGGATGTTTTGGAGAATTTGGGGTTGGTTCGATGGGAAGGGGATGGCGTTAGTCCTCGTTATGAGTTATTTCGTCAGTATTTTGAGAGTCGGATTGAATCGGGGGGTTAGGGATTGTTTGATTGGATTCTGTGGGGAGAGAGGTTGTGGTTTTTTAACGCAGAGGAACGCAGAGGTTTACGCAGAGGAACGCAGAGGGGTTGAGTGGATGGGTTGCCAAGTTTTAGGGGGGTGGAGATGGGCTTGGGTTCGATAGTTAGGATTAGATGACATAAGACATAAGACAAATGATAGACAACCAATTTATCGGTGTAATCAGTGCAACTAACCTCTCACCTCCCTACCCCAATCTCTCCAATAAATCCGTGAAATCAGTGTTTTGACAAATGACAAATGACGACTATCAAGTAGGTGGCGCTTTACCCCTGGAGGCGACGAATTATGTGGTTCGGGCGGCGGATCAAGAACTTTATCTGGGATTGAAGGGGATGCGGTTTTGTTATGTGCTGAATTCTCGGCAGATGGGTAAGTCGAGTTTGTTGGTGCGGACGATGAAACGCCTGCAAGATCAGGGGTTCGCTTGTGTGGAAATGGAAATGCGGGATATCTGTAGTTTTCAAATTAATCAGGAGGAGTTTTATGGCACAATGGTGAGTCATTTGGTGAGTGGGTTTGAGTTGGATCTAGATGAGGCGGAATGGTGGTATCGGTATGAGTATTTATCTCCCTTTGATCGGTTCAGTAAGTTCGTGGATGAGGAGGTTTTGGGAAGGGTTGCGGGTAAGATTGTTATTTTTATTGATGAAATCGATAGTATTCTGAATTTAGACTTTAAAGATGATCTGTTTGGCTTTATCCGCACTTGTTATAATAAACGGGCAAGTCAGCCGAAATACCAGCGTTTAACCTTTGCGTTGTTGGGAGTGGCGACGCCATCGGATTTGATTGCGGATAATCAGCGCACGCCGTTTAATATTGATAGTTTGGCGATTGAGTTAAAGGGGTTTACGCGGGAAGAGGCTAAACCTTTAGTTGGGGGATTACAGGGAAAGGTTCGTCATCCTGATGCGGTACTTCAAGCTATATTAAATTGGACAGGAGGACAACCGTTTCTGACGCAAAAGGTATGTCGGTTAGTGTGTCAGGCGGTAGGAGAACAAAGGGAACAAATGCTTCCCTACACCCCACACCCTACACCCCATACCCTACCTACTGGTTTGGTGGATCAGGTGGTACGATCGCACATTCTCGATAACTGGCTGTCTCAGGATAATCCTGAACATCTGCGGACGATTCGCGATCGCGTCTTGTCTGGACATCAAGATAGTCAACCGTTATTAATGCTGTATCACCGGATACTAAAACGGAAAAAAGTTCCGGCTGATGAGAATTATTTGCAGCAGCAATTACAGTTATCGGGGTTAGTGGTGAAGCGGGGGGGACAGTTACAGGTAGCGAATCGGATTTACGCCTCTGTTTTTGATCGCCATTGGGTGAATCAACAGCTTCAGCCGATTCCCTCTCCCTCGCCATCCCTTCCCCGGTGGCGGGTAATCGCCGCGACGGTAGGGGTAACGGTATTAGTGATGGGAATGCGATCGCTTGGCGTATGGCAATCTTGGGAATTCCAAACGTTTGATTGGTTTGGGCGATCGCGTCAGTCGGAGGAACCGGATCAACGGTTGTTGCTGGTACAGATTACTCGCCAGGATATCGCCAACTTAGGCAACGAATATCCACTGCATGATCGCACAATGCGGCAATTATTACAAGCCTTAGACCAATATCAGCCCCAACTTATCGGTTTAGATATCTATCGTGACCGACCTGAAGGCAAAGGTCAAGCAGAATTAATTGAGTATCTCAAAACGCGCGATCGCGTGATTCCGATTTGTACCCATCCCAATCAGAATGATCCCGAAGGTATCTCACCACCACCAGAAATTCCCGACAAGCGTTTAGGATTCAGTGATGTAATTACCGATTCCGATAGCATTGTTCGCCGTCATCTTTTAGCGATGAATCCGCCTCAACCTTCCAACTGTTCCGCCTACTATGCGTTTAGTTCCCAAATCGCCCTGCGTTATTTACAGAATCAGGACTTTTCTGTTGACTTTCCCACCGCCAAACAATGGCAAATTGGCGGAATTCGCTTCAATATTCTGAATAGTCACCCTGGATTTTATACCACCTCCCAAGTCAAAGGACACCAAATTCTGCTTAACTATCGCCGCAGCCAGGAAATTGCCCCAACTGTCACCCTAACTCAGGTACTCAATCATCAAGTGAATACCGGCTTAATTAAAGACAAAATCATATTAATTGGCGTTACCGATCCCAGCGTCAAGGATTACTTTAAAACACCAGACAATCAAGAGATTCGCGGCTTACACCTTCACGCCCATAAAATCAGTCAACTGATTAGCGCTGTTACAAACAAACGTCCCCTACTTCAATTTCCCCCCTGGTGGATAGAAAGTCTTTGGATTGGAACTTGGGCGTTATCAGCCGGACTAATTAACTGGCATATTTCCCGCTTAATCTATCGAGGAATCGCCAGTGGAATTATCCTGATTAGCATTGGAGGAGTTAGCTTTATTATTTTTATCACCCTTCATATTTACCTTCCCCTAACTCCCTCTATTTTTGCCCATCTAATCACCAACCTATGCACAGTTAAACACCAAACCCATGAAAATCAACCCAACCCCAACCCAAATCCATAGAACATCAACTACGCCTACCCCTCTGCGCCCTCTGCGTTAACCTCTGCGCCCCTCTGCGTTAAAAAAACATCCAACCACCCAACCTCAAACCCATGAAAATCAACCCAACCCCAACCCAAATCCATAGAACATCAACTACGCCTACCCCTCTGCGCCCTCTGCGTTAACCTCTGCGCCCCTCTGCGTTAAAAAAACACCCAACCACCCAACCCCAAACCCGGAGAAAAAAACAATGACTTTCCCAAACCTTCCACTCATTCTTTCCTTAATTCTCATCACCTCCACCCCAACCAATCAAACCCAACCTACTACCAATAATCCACCCAAACCCCCAGACAGTGAACCCGCCGAAGAACGAAATCCCGGTGGAACTCGGGGTTCCTGTGAGAAAACCGATCAACCCTTTACCCCCTTATTACCCCTGACTAATAGCGAATTTTCAGGCTACACGCTTAGCGGATATCCTACCCTTTGGTTCTACATTCCCTATCAAACAAGTAGCCTCCATTCCGGTAAATTTACCCTAGAAGACGAACAACAAAATACCATCTACCGACAGGAATTTTCTCTACCCCAAACCCCCGGTTTAATTCAGATTAGTTTACCCAAAACCGCGCCCCCCTTAGCCCAAAATCAACGCTACACCTGGAAACTCATGCTCTATTGTACATCCTCCGGATCATCCATGCGCGATCGCGTTTGGCATCAGGGATGGGTAAAACGGTTAGATAACCAAGACTTAGAGACGCAGATACAGCAAGCGCCTTTATCCCAGCAGATTGACCTATTAATTGAACATAATCTTTGGTATGATCTGCCCCAGGATATCTCCCAGCTTCGTACCCTCCCCTCAACCTGGGAAACCCTATTAAAATCAATGGGTTTAGAGGATTTACCACAAAGTGCGATCGCGGGTGACGTTGAAGCGATAGATGATTAATTGATCATTTGTCATTTGTCATTTGTCCTTTGTCCTTTGTTTAATTGTAGGGTGGGTTAGGCGGTACTAAATTCTGCCAATAACCGTTTAATCCTCTATCCGCCGTAACCCACCAATCCTTAACATTGAGATCCCCCTAAATCCCCCTTAAAAAGGGGGACTTTGAGAAAGTGGTTCATTTGTCACCCGGAGTTATGGGAGGGTGGGTTAGGCGGTACGAAATTCTGCCAATAACCGTGTAATAATCTATCAGCCGTAACCCACCAATCCTTAACATTGAGATCCCACTAAATCCCCCTTAAAAAGGCGGACTTTGAGAAAGTGGTTCATTTGTCACCCGTAGTTATTGTAGGGTGGGTTAGGCGGTACTAAATTCTGCCAATAACCGTTTAATAATCTATCCGCCGTAACCCACCAATCCTTAACATTGAGATCCCCCTAAATCCCCCTTAAAAAGGGGGACTTTGAGAAAGTGGGGAGGGCGGGTTTTGTTGTTCCGTTAGTGGTAGATATCTGAATTGATTCCCTAAACCCGCCCCTACAATTGTGACTAAACCCACCCCTACGGTTTGATATTATTTAATTGTTTATCTGTTTGTTAACCCGGCTGAATAATTATGAAATTGTTCCCCTTCTCCCTTGATGGGAGAAGGGGTTAGGGGATGAGGGTGATTCCCTACACCCGCCCCTACCGTTAGATATTATCTCATCATCCATCTACCACGGACTCCCAATAATCGTAAATCCTGCCCAATAATAAGGATGGGATAACCGTTGATTTGCCCGACTTCCCAATCCAGGAAGTGTAACATCTAACCCTTCAATTCCCGTTAATTTCCCTCCTTCAAAATACACCTGTTCCCGTAACATCGCCAGTTGCGCTTGACGCAAAGCTTCCGCTTTAATCGTGATATCCGGTAGGCGTAATTGGGCATAGAATCCACTCATTAAACTCAGCGTCGCTTCATCGCCTACATACCACAGACTAGCTACCGCCGACTTGACGCCAGTTTGTACCGCTAACCCGGCAAATCCTAATTCAGCGTCAATATTTCCCAGGGCGGTTTGACAGGCTGAGAGGACTAATAATTCGATAGGCGGGGGTAAATACCATTCCAGTTGGCGCACTTGATTGAGTCTCAGGTTTGTATCCCACAGTTGAATATAGGAATTACTCGGATTACCATCATTAAATTCAGCATGGGTGGCGAGATGGATAATCTCAAAAGGTTGGCGGCGACTCTCGGTTTTCAGGTTACTGAGGGTAAATTCTTCGTTGAGGAAGGATTCCCCTGTCCACAACGTTTGAGTGATAATCTTTAATTCGGTATCTACTGTGGGTAATTCCCTTAAATCGGCAAATTCAGTCGCGCCCATGGCGAGAATTTGGGCATCTTTAACGGGTTGATAACGGGTGTTGGTGAGGCTAACACTGGGAATGGAACCGATACTGTAGTTTTCAATCAGAAATTGCTTGCCATCGTGTAAGGCTGCCATAGGAAGTTGACGTAATCCCCCATCCATACAGAAGATAAGCGTATCAATATCTAAGGCATTTAAGTCGGATTCTAGGGGGGCAATTAACCATTGATAAAGCTGTTGGGCGGCGGGGAGGTAGCCACGGGATTCGGTAATATCCGTAACCCTCTTCTGAAATTCCTCGACGGTACTGTTTAGGGTAGTAATAGTAGCGGCAGGAACCAGTTTACGGATATAATTGTCTTCCGGTAAAACTAATACCAGTTCCAATCCTTCTGGCAGATGACGGGCATAGATGACAACCGCACGTTTTCCGGTTTGCTGTTCGATGGTTTTCAGGGTTTCCCGTAAGCTTTCGGCGGTGACGTTGGCATTGGTTAAGTTTTCGCCAAAGTAGTCTTCAAATTCATCTTCAAAGAGTTGGTCGATTTCAGCAATGATGTCATCTTGTTGGTTGACTTGTAGTGGAGTTAGGGGGGGGTTAACGTTGAGGTTGATAGGTTGTTCGCCAGGAAATCTCCAGCTAATATTATAGTTTCCGGTTTCTGGGTCTTGGTTAATCGTAGTATCGGCGTCTAACGTATCCCCAACCCGAAGGGCTAATGACTCAATGGGATTTTGATCTAAGTTTAGCTTAGGTGTTGGTTCTGGCACAGGAATGGGCGTTGGTGGTAGAGGTACAGCGCCCAGAATCGATATAATTTGAATTCGGTTTCTATCCCGTTTGTGGGTAAAGTAATAATCTCTAGTGGGTTCAATTGTCTGTATCCCCGCGTCATCGCCTCTGGTAATCGCGCCTGCTGTGCCATTGATATCAGGATTACCGACAATAAAGGGAATCTCACCGTCTCCGCCGTGACGAATAATAATGGTTCCACCGTTGTCACTCCCAGCGACAGAAATACTGGCGTTGATGTTATTTTGGTCGATGAAGGAGTCGGTGGCTTGGAAATAACTGGGGGTGGTAATATCGACATCTCCGCCACTGCCATCACCCAGACTTTGGGCGTTAATCTGGCTGACTTGAATATTACCACGGGCGTTGAGGGTAATATCACCGCCATCATTAAGATTAGAGGAATCAAGAATACCTGTTTCAATTTGTCCGCTATTGCTGGTAAGGGAAATACCTGCGGGTGAGGTTAAATCTCCGGTTTTGATTTGTCCACGGGTACTGGTAAAGGAAATGGCTGTGGGTAAGGTGAGATTATCGGTAATAATGTTATTGATAGCTGTGATGTTGACCCCGATTGGGTTATCAGTAATATTGCCTTGAACGATTAAATTGTTGAGAGGGGTTGAGCCACCGATAATATCGTTAAATTCAATAATACCGTTTTCCGTTTCGAGAGTCAGGTTTTGAGTTCCATCAATGGTGTCGTGGAAGGTAATATCACCAGTACCGGATAGGGTGATAGAAATATCGTCAGCGAGGATAACTGAACCGTTGAAGATTAGGCTATTTTGATTGGTGGTGATATCGCCACTGAGAGTAATCGTGTTTGGTGCGGTAAGTTGGATTTCTCCGCCTTGGTTTGTTTGAGAAATCGCATCAATTTGAGCAGAGGTAATGCTATCGGCGGCGTCAAGGATGATATCACCACCTGTTCCCAAACCCGAAGAGGTAATGAGTGCGCCTTGGCTGGTATCGATATTGCCATTTTCGCTAGTAATGCTGATGTTGCCACTATTGCCACTAAAGCCACTCAAGAATGAGGTGATTTCACCTGTGGAAATATCGCGGGGTGCAAAAAGAGTTATATTACCGCCATTTTCACCACCTGCGGCATTTAAAATACCTGCTGCGGTATCAATCGTTCCGCCGCTGGTAAGTATGATATCGCCCCCATTGGCACTACCAGACGTATCAATACCAGCCGTAAAAATGTCGCCTGGGGCATCTAATTCTATCGTGCCTCCATTACCGTTATTTGTGCTACTTGAGTCTAGATTACCTGCGGTAGTATCAATTATTCCACCGTTTTTAATAGTAATTGTTCCTCCCATACCTGATTCAGAACTGGATGTAATATCAGCCGTGAATATATCGCCAGCAGCATCCAGAATTACGGAACCACCATTGCCATTTTCAGTGTTAGAATCTAGACTATCTGCGGTGGTGTTAATATTAGCATTTGTGCTTGTAATACTGATATTGCCGCCACCTAATTTTCCGTCTGTACGAATTCTACCTGTAGTAATATTACCTCGAGAACGAATGCTAACACTGCCACCAATAGCCCCTGACGTTGCGGTTGATATATCACCAATTCTAATAACATCAAAAGCCTGCAATGTTATAGAACCAGTTTGCCCACTTCCCCGGTTGGAGCCAACTATGCCAGTTTCACTAATAATGCTTCCTTGTTCACTAATCACGGTAATATCGCCAGCATTGCCTGTTTCGCTATCTGAAAAAGCTTGTACAAACGTATCTGAACTCATAATATTAATGTCATTAATTGCCTCAATAGTAACATGACCAGCATTATTATTATTAGAGAAACTTCTTAGGCTTCTCGTAATAGTTATACCGCCTCCTGCGTTCAAAGTAATGTCACCACCTCTACCATTAGGGGATGTATCTATAGCTGAAAGCCCATCTGTGAAAATATCACCTCCAGCATCCAAATTAATGGAACCAGCATCCTGACTAAACTCATCTGTTTTTAGACGTCCTGTGTGAATATTACCTGTGGCATTTAAAATTACGATAACACCATTACCATCTGGTTCTGGACGATTAAGATCACCTATCTTAATACTTCCTGATGGTAGCGATGATAGACTTCCGGATAAATCAAAATTTGTTCCTCCTGCTGAAATTGGAACATTTTCAGAATAAAGTAAATCATCTAAACCTGCTCTTAAAATTAGCGCAGGTTTTCCTATTAAAATTGGAATGTCCGGATCATTGTTGTTAATATTAGGATCTAGCCCTGTATCTGAACCATTAATTATGATATCGTCTCCACTAATACTCCCGGTTGCCTCTATCTTTAGGGATACCCCAGTATAATTCCCAAATACAACATCCCCATTAGCGCTAATAATCGGATCATACAAACTGATAAAATTACCTGGTTCCCCTGATAAATTCAACATCGCCAGACTTCCGCCACTGGCAAAGTGAGCATCGCCGGAAATAATTCCATTACTAACTAAACTGAGATTTCCGCCACTGACAAACGGTGTTTGGAGATGATTCAGCGCCCAAATGTCAATCCCTTGATTCCCCTGAATATACAAATTACCACCCGCCTGGGCGATAAACGGATGCGCCAGATTATCCCGCGCAATAACCATACTCCCAGCTAAAAGAGTTAAATCTCCTGTTGTTACCAAAGAGGGCGCACGTCGGTGCGCCCCTACGGGAACTAACATTAAATTGTTAGACGCCGATAATGTTGCGGTTTGGGCTGTTATACTGTTAGCGATCGCGTCTCCATTTCCGACGCTGAATTCTGTATCGTTTACCTGTACCGTTTCCTCTGGAACTGTTAACCCTGTCTCCCCTGTTTCATCACTTCCCGTCAACAATGTCGCCAAATCCAATGGCGCAACCGGAAGCAACATCCCCTCACTATCCCGTGGCGGTGCTATTTCCAAACTCAATAACTGTCCCGGTTGACTAATCCTGACCAAACTTTCCCCCGGAACCGCCGCAACTGTAATATTTCCTCCCGGTGCAGCCAATTCCCCAGTGCTGATAACAGTACCCCCCAGTAAGGTTAAATTATGCCCCTCTGTTACCGCCAAATTCCCCGCATTAATCACACTTCCCGGTTGCGCTAAATCAAAGGCAAAACCACTGGGATTTCCGACTAAATCCTGATACTCATTTCCATCAAACGCATTAAACCAATTCCCCTCACCAAAACCAATCCCTGTGGCTGTTGTCGCGGTAAAATCTGCCGGGACATTCAATTGAGCATTTGCGCCAAACACAATCCCCGCCGGATTCATCAGAAATAAATTAGAATTGCCCCCGCTTACCTGAATCAACCCGTTAATAATCGAAGCGTCACCGCCAACCACCCGCCCGAAAATATTCCTAATCTCAGGATTCGATAAAAAGTTAGCAATTTGACCCGAATCTAATCCAAACTCCTCAAAACTATGAAATAAATTCGCGTCATCCCTTGACAAACGACCCCCCGTAATATCCAGTTGATTCCCATTCGGCGTCACCACCGTTCCCGTCTCATCAACCGCAGGAGTAATCGGTTGTGCATTCAGGGATGCTGGGGATAAAATAACCCCAGTGCCAAAGATTGCCCCCACCAGAGAAGAAGACGCGATCGCACGCCAACGCCCTAGACTCCGCCATTCCCTACCCGACTTGGTTTGAGGTATGTTTCCCATTGCACCCACCCCCAATATCAGTATTTTTATCCTTCCCGTCCTGAGAAGACCCTCGCTTGAGCGCGATGGGATGAATCAGGACATTCTTGCTCTTGGATATAGACCTTAAGCCTGTCTATCGTAACACCTCCGCAGCTAGAGACAAAATAAGAACCTGTCCATAAAACCTTCTTCTTGTAAACAGGAGCTAATGTCGGCTCAAATTCTCGCCACATCGTCTTGGATGATGTGGCTTTCAAATTAGCAATCAGGCTGCTCAGTAATTTGTGAGGCGGATAAGAAAGAAGGAGATGCACATGCTCCTCTTCTCCATTAAATTGAATAACTTCTGACTCCCAACTGCTCGCTACAGACTCGAATACCTCTGACAGCCTTACCAACATCTCCTTTGTGAACACGCTTCTCCGGCATTTAGACACAAATACAACATGAACAGTAAGATTGTATACAGCCCTGCGAGTCCTTTTGTATGTAGTTTCTGGATGCATTGACAATGAACGACTAGAGTGATACTCTTTAAATTAACACATCGATGGGTCGAGACGATGCTAGTTTACGAATTTAAAGCAAAAGCACCTAAAGCTCAACTTAGAGCTATAGATGAAGCCATAAAAATATGCCAGTTCATTCGCAACAAATGTTTACGATATTGGCTCGACGCTCCGAGGGAGGAAAAGGTTGACCCTTCGACTACGCTCAGGGTCAACACCGAGCGTAGTCGAGGTGTTGATCGGTATGCTTTAAACAAGTACACCAAGGTTTTAACCGAAGATCCAGAGTATCCTTTTACTGCTGCTTTAAATTCAATGGCACGCCTTTGAGACCCATAAAATTAAGAAATGTAACTGACGCTGCTCTCCCTTGGCTGAAGTCGTTGCGACTGGTTTTAGATTATGTCTAGGTTGTTTTGAGCGAAGTTGAGCATCGTTTCGGCTTGACTTATGAGTCCATTGGCATCGTTGTTAGTTATTTTAATATCTGTGTTGTAATCTCCTTGTAAACGGATTCTTTCTGCTTCAATGAGATGACGATGATATTCAACAGGTACTCTTTTTTTACTGGCAAATTCGCGACCAAAGGCACTAATAACAGCAGAGTGTTTAGAAAACGATAAATTTTTTTTGAGGAGGAAAGCTTTGGCGAGATAAAACATACAATAGTAAGCACGAGAGACGCTAAGTTCAGGATAACCGTCTTGATTCAAGTTTTTAGCAGCCGATAAACTCCTAGCTGCTTTCTCTAAGAGTTTTTGTTGTTCTGAAGTCATGATGGCTATACCTTCTTGGCTGACATTACGGTAAAAGGCTGTAGTTTGATTTTTAAGTTGAGTAAGGGTGGAGAACGTGCAACTAAGTAGCACTTCGTATTTTAGACACAAGTCGGTGACAAAGTTGTTAATTCTTCTACTTTCTTGGTAAAAATTAAAGTCTGATTTTAAGACGATTAAAACATCAATATCAGAGTCTGGTTCTGCATCGCCCCTTGCTTGAGAACCATAAAGAATGATTTGTTCTAGTTGTTGTTGATAAACTTTCTCTAAATAGGATTTGAGTTCTTGGAGTATATTGGTTACTTGAGGAGGAAGTTTTTTCTGTCTTGATTGAGTGAGCATCGTTTGGGTTATTGTTGGGAGTTTTATGGACTGTTGATGTCTAGTTATAGCTGTTTGGTTTGGCATAAATCAAGAAGTCCAACCCACTCCTTCTCTTTTTACAGATGACCTTTTGAAAAACGTGGATTCTAAGACATTGTTCAGTGACGGGTTAAAACCGCATCACTATCACTATAGAATAAACGTAGATTTTGGCTTGGCAAAGACTATGGCAACCCTCTTCCTTGAACTCTCTCCAGAACTTGAACAACAACTTCTGGGTCTCCCACCCAGCGACAAACTTCGCCTCATCCAACTGCTTGCCCAAAGTCTCAATGATCTTTGGAGTAGCCCTTCCCCAGAACCCTCCACCCAGCTTTCCGAGTTTTTTCGCTGCTCTCCCTTGGCTGAAGTTGCTGCGACTGGAGAACTCGACCTCAGTCGCGATCGCTCTGTTCCAGGCGATCGTTTTGTCCTATGACCTATCTCCTCGATACCTGCCTCATTTCCGAACTGGTTGCCAAACAACCAAATCAGCGAGTTGTAGACTGGCTTGATACCCAACCCTCTGAAATACTCTACCTTAGCGTGATTACAATCGGTGAAATCGCCACTGGTCAAGATTTGGCAAAAATATAGCAGATTGCAGGTTTACAATTCCCAAGCTCAAACGATACCTTCCCTAAAAGTCCCCACCAGCAAAACCCGATACAATAAACATTAAGAAATGTAACGAAATCGGAGCGCAGGGAATGACGATACAGACAACCACCTTGGCTGAAAATGGTCCCACCGTAACCAGCGTAGGCATTGGTACTTGGGCGTGGGGCGATACGCTGTTTTGGGGCTACGGCAAAGATTATGGGGTATCTCAGGTACGAGACGCCTTTGCCGCTACCTTAGATGCGGGAGTCAGCTTTTTTGACACGGCGGAAGTGTATGGATTAGGAGAATCCGAGTCGCTGTTGGGACGGTTTATGAAAGAATTAGGGCGTCCAGCCCAGATAGCCACAAAATATTTCCCGGTTCCCTGGCGGTTTACGTCACAGTCGGTATCTGACGCTTTAACGGCTAGCTTAAAACGGTTACAGGTTGAGCAAATAGAACTGTATCAGGTTCATTCTCCCTTTAGCTTCTTTATGAGTCAAGAAACCCTAATGAATGCCCTGGCGGATGAGGTGCAACGGGGGAGAATTGCCAGTGTGGGGGTAAGTAATTACTCCGCCGAACAAATGCGGGAAGCGCACGGTTATCTAGCCGCCAGAGGAATTCCCTTGGCAGTGAATCAGGTGCAATATTCCCTACTGGAGCGGAAAATTGAACGGAATGGGGTTTTGGATACGGCGCGGGAGTTGGGGGTGACGATTTTGGCGTATAGTCCTCTAGCCCAAGGATTATTAACCGGGAAGTACACCCCAGAAAACGAGATGAAACCCACGGGGGCGCGTCAGCTTGATCCGCGTTTCAGTAAAGGGGGGTTAGAGAAGATTGCCCCTGTGATTCAACTGTTGCGTCAATTAGGGGAAAAATACGATCGCACGCCTGCACAGGTGGCGTTAAATTGGTTAATTGCCCAAGGTGTCGTGCCAATTCCGGGGGCGAAAACTGCCCAGCAAGCCCAGCAAAATGCCGGGGCGTTGGGGTGGAGTTTAAATCCGAGTGAGGTGGAACAGTTGGATCAGGTGACTCGTAGTTTTTGAGGGAGATGTGGGGAGATGGGGAGATGGGGGAGTTCACTCAAAATTGAATAAGGGCGGGTTTTGCCAAAAAATTTAGGTAAAACAATTCATGTTTGTCCCTAAACCCGCCCCTACAAACTTTATCCCTTGAGCGAAGCGAAGGATCAAAACTCAAAACTTCCCAGACGTACTACACATAGCGCAAACGGCTGAATTTTTCAAGCTTTGACGCTATATCTGACATCACTTATAGTCAAGGTTTAGCGGAAATTAACAGTAGATTATCACGATGGTAAGAGAGCTTGAGCGAAAACGCATCAATGGCGATTTTCCGGAAACGGCATCGACGGCAAATCCGGTGTTTTTCAGAACCTACAGCCGCCGCACAGCCAAGGGTAGAGAGACGTGGAGGGAGGTTTGCGATCGCACTATCCAAGGCTTAAGCAAACTGGGTAAGCTGACTCCAGCAGAAACCGCCCTGCTGGAACGGATGATGCACCAGATTAAAAGTTTACCCTCAGGACGCTGGTTATGGGTCGGCGGCACCGATTGGCTGGAAAATCCGGAGAATTTCTCTGGCGCTTATAATTGTACGTCTACGAATGTGGTAGACTGGCGTGCCTTTGGCTTAATGATGGATCTCGCCATGATGGGATGTGGCACAGGGGCGGTTTTAGAACCCCAATACATCAACCAGTTACCCCCAATTCGTAATCACCTGAATGTCACCTTAGAGGGTGAAATTGGCACAACGCCACCAGAGGAACGGCGCGAAAAAACCGAGGTCAAAATTGATGGGAATCAGGTGACAATTTATGTCGGGGACTCCCGTCAAGGGTGGGTTAAGTCCTATCAAAGTCTGTTGGAATTATCCACAGATGAACGATTTTCTGGGGAAGTTCAGGTATCCATTAATGTGAGTGATATCCGTCCCGCCGGAGAATCCCTAAAAGGCTTTGGCGGGGTGGCAAATCCGATTAAATTACCGGAACTGTATCAGCGATGTGCGGCGATTTTAAATAAAGCCGTGGGACGGCAATTAAATTCAGTCGAGTGCTGTCTATTAATTGATGAAGCTGCTGTTGTCGTTGTAGCCGGAAACGTGCGTCGTTCTGCCGGTATGCGCCAGGGGATTAGTAATGATGAAAAGTTTGTTAATGCTAAAGATAACCTGTGGCAACAAGATGAACATGGAAATTGGCGGATTGATCCGGAACGTGATGCGTTGAGGATGGCGAATCATTCCCGTGTTTTTCATCATAAACCCACCTTAGATGAATGTATTGCTGCCGTTCGCAAACAATATTATTCTGGTGAAGGTGCGATTCAATGGGCGGGAGAAGCTGTAGCACGAGCAAGTTGTGATTTGTTAGATACTCCAGCCTTGAGAAAAGAGTTTTTGCAAGCTTATGAACAAGGAAATGGGAGTCATTGGTTAAAGGAAAAGTATCCGAATTTGACCCCCGATGAAATTGAACATCGCTTGCAGCGGTTTGGCTTAAATCCCTGCGTGACGGCTGATACTTGGGTGCATACGGAATTTGGTCCCCGCCAAGTTAAAGATTTAATCGGGAAGCAGCATGGAACTTACGTTAATGGGGAACTGTTTAGTACAACAGCCGATGGCTTTTTCTATACGGGCGATCGCGCTGTCTTAACCCTAGCCACAAAAGAGGGTGTTTCCCTACGTCTGACGGGAAACCATCAACTTTTGCGTATTAGCGCCCAAACCCAAATGCGTCAATATACCGAATGGGTAGCGGCTGAGGAATTGCAACCAGGCGATCGCGTATGCTTGCACAATCACCGAGGAATTCAGCCTTGGCAAGGTGTGGGAACATTTAATCAAGGATGGTTATTAGGGAGTCTTGTTGGTGACGGATCACTCGCCCAAACTCAAGCAATAGTGCGATTCTGGGGTGACTCTCCTGTCAAAATGGCAGAGTCGGAAGTAGCAACCCTCCAAAACAATGGTGTTTGTACTGTAAATTTAGGGGGTGATTCTGATCGCCAACCGGATTTACAGCAAGTGGCGTCGAGTGGGTGGGATCAATTAGCCGCCCAGTTCAAGATTCATCGCGGTCAAAAAATAGTGACGCCGGAAGTTGAACAAGCCAGCTACGAGTTCTATCAGGGATTCCTACAAGGATTATTTGATGCCAATGGTAGCGTGCAAGGAACGCCAACCCAAGGCATTAGCGTGCGTTTAGCCCAACATAATCTTGAGTTGCTTCAAGCCGTACAGCGGATGCTGCTGCGTCTAGGAATCGTTTCTACGGTTGATCAAAATCAGCACGAATTGGTGATTGCTAACGACAATCTGATTGAGTTTCGCGATCGCGTGGGTTTCCGTCAGCCGGAAAAACAGCAAAAGTTGGATAATTTACTCAACGGATACAAGCGTAAGCTAAACCGGGAACGTTTTGTTGTCACCGTTGAGTCAGTTTCTCCTACTGGTATCGAATCCGTTTACGATTGCACCGTTCCAGGTGTCTCTCGGTTTGATGCCAATGGCATTGTGGCACACAATTGCGGTGAAATTATCGGATCGGTATTCCATTGTAATTTAGCCGAAATTCACCTGAATCAAATTGATCCAAGCAACGAGAAAGAACAAGAGGATGCATTCAGTGCGGGGGCGCTTTCCGTTGCCATTTTGCTCAACCATACGTTTGTTGAGGAACGCTATCAAAAATCACGGGAATTAGACCCAATTGTTGGCGTCTCCTTCACCGGATTATTCGATTTCTTTGTCAAGGCGTTTGGCGCAGACTGGTTACACTGGTGGGCAGAGGGACGCCCCGATACTGACCAAGGTGTACAGTTCAAGGAACAAGAAAAAGCCTATTTAACCCGGTGGCGCGATATTGTGCATCGGGTGGTTTGGGAGTATTGCGATAAGCATGGGATTAAACGCCCCAATCGCTGTACAACCGTGCAACCGTCTGGGACAAAATCTCTACTCACAGGCGCATCTCCGGGTTGGCATCCCCCTAAGGCACAGCGATTTATTCGCCGAATTACGTTCAGAAAGAATGATCCAGTAGCGTTAGCTTGTCTGGAATACGGGTACAATGTCACACCATCGCAATCCGATAAAGATGAAAACGGGAATCTCTTAAATGATCCGTTTGCTGAAGCCTGTTCGGAATGGCTGGTGGAAATTCCCGTGGCTGTCTCTTGGGCAGATTTACCCGGTGCTGATGAAATTGATATCAGTCAGTTTTCGGCATTGGCACAAATGGATTTTGCCATGCAAGTTCAGCGCTGGTATGTGACACACAACACCTCGTCCACCTGGGAATTGCGCGTCAATGAAGTTGAACCGTTAGGAGAACGGATTTATCAAGCAATTCAGGATGATGACGGGTATATTTCAGCGGCGCTGTTGGCGCGGTTTGATGACCATCAATCCTTCCCACGTTTGCCTTTTGAACCGATTGATAAAGCAACATATAACCAATTAATGCAAGAGGTGCAACAGCGACGGAAAGTCTCTGAGTTCTACTCTGCTTTGGAGAAATATGATGCTGGTGAATTAATCGAAGCTGGACCCGTGGGTTGTGATTCGGATAAATGTATGTTCCCGGAACAGACACCGAATGCATAATTCATCATTCGGATAAACCTACCGACTAAAACCATTCGAGTTTCCTCCCCTTGACAAGGGCTTACTTTTCACGGGATCTGGAAAACCTCTCTCCAAACCTCTCTCCTGCAAGGAGAGAGGCTTTGAGTTCTCCCCCATGGAACAAAAGCGAAGCATCCTTTGGTCTCCCCCGTGCAAAAAAAGCGAAGCATCCGCTGGCTTCCCCCTTTTGAAGGGGGACGGGAGGGGGATCAAAAAAAGGGGACGGAAGGGGGATCTAATAGGGTGTCGTGGCACACCTAAAATGGTAGATTAGAATTGTAGGGGCGCAAGGCTTGCGCCCAGTTTAAACGTCAAATCTATTCCACAATTTTAGCTGTGTCAGTCCACTACAGGTGGATATGAAAAAATCGGTAAAAGTTAAACCCAACTCGAAAACCCAATCGATAGAAGAAATGGCGGATGGGACTTTAAAAGTGAACCTGAAGTCGCCGCCTGTGGATGGGAAAGCGAATAAGGAGTTAATTGAGCTATTGGCAGAAAAGTTCAATGTTACCAAGTCTCAAGTTCAGATTAAATCAGGGTTGTCGTCTAAAATAAAATTAATTGAAATTGTTGAAGATTAGAATTTTCTTCCAATTTGAGATCGATTTCGTAGTTGCGCTTTAGTGCTAAAAACGCTTAATTCAGCGTATTCAATCTGATATTTTAGGTTCCCGCGCAAGATTTTGACAAGATTAAGCTGTCATGCATTTAGATTGGGAATGGGTAGCGAGCAAGATGTTCACACTACAAGGTTGCAAGGTAAAAGGAAACGATAACTGACGAGAAGGACATGATCTAATGATTCATAAATCTCAATATTTTCGCCAGTAAACTGGGGAATAAACGTTACAAAAATTAAAAAATCAGGCATTTTTCTCCCTATTTAACTCGTCCTAAGTCTCTAGTGCAAGAAGGCAGAATGCAGGAGACAGAAGTAAAGAAAGCTTGTACAGTAAGCTGTTGCACCTTTTTTAACTGGATAGTTATCTGCCGCGTTGCACTAGGTTTTCCTGATCTTCTCACAATCTTCACAGAAGCCTATAGAAGTTTTACACGGGCTTCACCCATTTTAGGAATCGGTATCTCTATAATAAAAGGTATCTGAGAGCAGGCTGGGTTTGATAAGTAAGGAGAAAAGTGCAACCCAGCGAATCGATAAAATTTCGCTAACTTGAAAGGCTTATGTTGTCTTGTCATTTCCTGAAATCCAGGAGGTGAATGGCGAATATATTGCCATGACAAGCGAAATTATACAACCCTTAAACTTTGTAACCACTCAATAACTAAGTAAGTAAAGGAATCATGAAAAGCAATCTGAAGAAACTACTGTTTGGTGCATCAATTCTTGCTAGTGTCACTGGGCTTGCCACTGCCCCAGCTGCTGCAACAACGTTTACTCTTTCTGGTTCAGACATTATTAAATATGACGCGATCAACACGAATAATGATGGCATATTGGATACAACAGTAGCCAATCCAGCCGCAGATATCAATGCTCTCCTACAAGGAAATTGCAGTGTTCCCGCCTATGAGCCTCAATATCAATGTCAACCCGGTGAACCCGGTGGAAACCTAGAATTATTCGCCAGCAGCGAACAACTTGACCTAGATGAATTCAAAGCGCATCAGGACGTTACCAGTTTAGAAGCGACGTTTGATGATGGTAGAAGCATGACACTGAGTAGCCTCACGGCAGTAGACTGGTTTGGAAATGACCTAAATACTGTCTATGGGGCAAATACATTAGCCAATAGATGGTTTAGTGATGCCCTGGATGCCTATAATATTAACGATTTATTACTTGGCGGTTTAGGTTACACTCGAGGGAGTTTATACAATACATTCCTGAACAACGGTGGATTCCAACGTTTCAGTGACGCGAATATCAGCTACGTCAATAATAATAACGGCACAGTGGATATTGGTTTAGCGGGTCACTATGACGCGACACACATGTTGTTAGGCGCAGGAATAGGAATAGGAACGTTAGGTTCACCATTGCAAGCCAGTGAGGTGGTTAAAGTGACCCATAACGGCAGAACCACTTACGCTTATACCTTCAGTGCGGCTAGATCTACCCTATCGTCCAACGATGGCACGCGATCGCACACTGGAGTCTACGATCCACAATTTACCCTTGATCCAGTTGACGTGCCAGAACCCTCGATTCTACTCGGCTTAATTGGGGTAGGTGGTTTAGTCGCCGCCAAACGCCAGAGCAAAAAATCTTAGGTCAACTGTCGCTGAGATAGGCGCTTGTGACAATTAGAGCAGTTTTCAGGGAGCCAACAGGCTCCCTTTGTAGTTTGACGATCTGATTTTTGTCAGTGAGTAGGCATACTTCGGTGGCGATACACCATTTTTTTACAAAATGCCACCAAAGGTATACAGATTGCTAGATTAATTCATATATATTTAGTTGTTGAGTGCTTTTAGCACATATAAGAGAAAATGGCTACAACTTCATCGAAACTTTATCGATTTTTTGCGAAACTTCATGTAAACTTTATAAAGAGATGAGGAAATTTGTGTGCAGGCGACGAAAGCTCAAGGGCTGGCGATATCGCCTGTTAAGGAAGATCAGAGGTTATTAGAGCCAAGAGAGGGTTAGCCAAAGCCTAACCCTATGTATGTGCTGTTAAAGGCTCAACCTATAAAGTCACGGAGATACTGCAATGAAAACTAATATCAAGAAACTGCTCGTCGGGGCATCAGTTGGCTTATGTGTCAGTGCGATCGCCACCAATCCAGCGTCGGCGGCATCTCTGACTAACCCTATGGTGACTGGTGAAAAAGGAGAAGACTATTTAATCTACGAACACGTCCCCAATCTAGATCCTACAGCGACGACGGATTTTACAAGGCTTAACAACGATGCAGATTTAAACACAGTTCTACAAGGAAGTTGCTCGGTTGGAGGAGCGTTCGTTCCCAGTAACAGTTGCAACAAAGGTGAACCGGGGGGCAATGTTGAGCTATTCGCCAATAGTGAACGACTATCCCTTGATGAATTCTTGAATTACGACACAACGACCAGCTTAACGGGTGATCTGGGGGACAAAAGCATTACCCTGAGCAGTTTAACGGCAACAGATTGGTTTGGGGAAACGTTGGATACTAACTATGGAGCCGATAATTTGGCTAATGAGTGGTTTGAGGCGGCTTTAACCTCCTATGACATCACCGATGATCTGCTAGAGACAGCGAACATGTTCATACCCGAAATTCCTAATAGTAAAACAAGTCTTTTCAACGAATTCCGGGATAACGGCGGATTTCAACGATTCAGCGATCCGAATATTGCCTACGTTGACATGGATGATATGACAGGAAGCCTAGAGGTTGGGCTAGCGGGACACTATGATGCAGTTGATCTGATCTTTGATGATCTAACTTCGTTCCAAAAAACTGCCTTGTCAGAGTTTTTGGGCGGGAACCCTATCCAAGCTGCTGAACTTGTCAAGATTACCTATGACGGAGAGACTTCCTATAATTACAGCTTCAGCGCCGCAGAATCTGGGTTGCTTGAACAGGGGGATATGATGTCTCATACAGGTATCTACGATCCTAAGCTAACCAGTAATGTGGAAGTGGAAGAGGCTCCTGAACCCTCCTTTGTGCTAGGAAGCCTATTGGCGGCGGGAGGTATGTTTGCCGCCAAGCGCAAGCGGAAAAAATAGTCAGCCGCAAAATAGAACATTTGTATTATAGGAGAAGGAGCTAACTCGCTCCTTTTTTTTTGTGCGATCGCCTCCCCACGACTTGACGATCCAAAAACTTTATCAAAACTTCATATAAACTTCACGGTTCCTTTACCTCATCAGGGTTATAACTCTCATAGATTAAGAGAGAACTCGTATATCTACAACAGAGAACAATCAATATGAAAGGATTATCCGTGGCGCTTATCGGAGCCGGATTTATGGCTATCGGAGCCGTTAGTGCAGCTCCAGCCGAGGCAGCTCAAGTGAGCCTCGATACGTGTAAAAATAATAACCTTAACTGTACACAAGTGGATTATAGTGGCACGGTCACCGTAGAATCACCTCTGATGTCACTGTTGGAAGATTCCCTACCCGATCTTCCGGGTATTGTATTTGATGGTAACCAAGCGATAGCCACTGTAGAGCAGAGCATAAAATTCGGTAATTTCAGTGGTCGGTTATGTGACGCAGGTGATTGCAACTTAACCATTCCCCGGAGCTACGCCCAAGACTATTCTGATCAGATCGTTCCGGGTTTCTTTTCAGGACTTTCTCAAGTATTTTTCCTCAGTTCTATTGACATTAAAGGGCAAGTTTTGGATACCCAAAACAGCTTACTTTCGGATTTTTATATCTCTTACAACCCCGATGTGAAGGAAGTTATTATCGATGGTTATGACTTTAATCGTATTCAACCCTGTCTAGATGGTGAATGTCTGATCAAGGGTACAGGTTTCGTTAATACTAATACTGACATTCCCCTAGCTTTTTTATTCCCTGATTTAGGATTGCAAGGGTCTTCAGTGGTTACCCATGTGAGTTTTAATGTTACCCAAACAGCGACCCCTCTTTCTTTTACAGAACCTACATCTGTACCCTCTGCTCCAGAACCATCCTTTTTATTAGCAAGTTTATTGGCTGGGGGCGGTTTGGTGACTGCCAAACGCAAGCAGAAAAAATAGTAAATCTTTCAGAATAGAAATTATTTTGCATTTACGGGAGCTAGCTTGTTCTTTTTTTGGGTCTTCCGTAGTTAGTGTGCTAAATTGTTAGTTTGATTTGCCCAAATATTGGACAGCAATAGCTTTAACTATTTTTACCCGGATTTCAAGAGAGTTTTGAGGCGATGAAAAGCTACAGTCCTTGTTTGGTAAGCCTTCTAATTCATTAAAACTGATAGTTTAGCACACTAAGTCCAGAAGAACCAAATTCCCCAGTTACCGTGAGGTGGGCAAGAGCAATAAACGATAATATAAGCATTTTAAGGTTTATAAATCTTGCCCACCCTACATAAAATCGGCTTACCCTTGACTGGTGCAAGATCTAACAAATTAGTGACTAAGTATGCAAAAGCCGAAAAAATTAACTGGACATTATGGCTGGCATCAAGATTGAGTCAATTACATGAATAACACCGTTATCCGCCAGGATATCGGGCTTGACAATAATAGCCTGATTCACTTTATAACCACTAGATGTATCGATCGCTAATACTGAGCCTTCCATGGTTGGCACTTCTTTTAACTCGATCAGGTTATCGCTTCTGACATCTCCGGAGACAACATGATAGGTAAGAATTTTCTGGAGTTTGGGGATATCCTGCAAGAGTGTGTCTAAGGTTCCCTCTGGCAGTTTCGCAAATGCCTCATCAATAGGGGCAAATATGGTATAGGGACCAGGACTCTTGAGAGTATCGACTAAATTGGCAGCCTCAACCGCCTTGACCAGGGTGTTGAATGAACCAGCGTTGATGGCAGTCTCGACAAGATTGGGCATGAGTTTGATCGGGTTTTGAATGAATCTCCTGTTTAGGAATACAATAGTTTGGTTCAAACTAACATCTTTCAAAGGTTAGAATTATTTCTCAAACCGTTCCATCAAACAATCGGCAATGCGTCGCGCTGCACCGGATTGACCCATACGACGGCGACCATTTTCGGCAATCAGTTGTAAGCGATCCGGATCGCGTAACAACTGCTGTAGGACTTGGGCGACTCGATCTGGTTGTTCGACTAAAATTAAGGATGGTCCTAATAGTCGCGTTTGCGCTTCGGCAAAAGCTGGGGTGTATTGAGGACCTGTTCCCGGAATTGCGATCGCAGGTTTTCCTAATCCGACAAATTGTTCGGTTGCGGTTCCCGCCATGGCAATGCAGCAGTCGGCTTTGAGTAGACACAGGGTATAGTCGTCTTGGGTTAATATCAAAGTGCCATTCTGATTGGTTAACGCGATCGCACTCGGGTCATTCAACTTCAGATTCACGTCGATGGCTTCCAGAGGCTGCTGACGCCATCCATACCCGATCAACGTTTCTTGTAAGGGTTCAAGACTTAAAGCGGGTGCGATCGCGCCGAGAAACACCACTGATCGTTGCTTATAAGCCTCCAATAACCCATTGGCGGCTAGGGCGATTTTCTGCCAATTCTGGTAGGCTTCTGGCATTCTCGAACCCGGTAATAATGCAACAATCAAAGGACGCTGCATTTCTTTTTGTTCAGCATCGGGTTCATAAAATATCGGTTCTGGGTGTTCCGGTTCAATCCCATCCATCATCGGGTTCCCTAAATCCAATGCCGGAATTGACCATTTTTGCAAAATTTCTGTTGTCAGTTTATCTCTAGGAAACACCGCCTTGCATCGCTTGCGACTCATCAACCAACGTTCCCACGGCAAATACACCGAACCAGACCATCCTTCGCGACGCTTACGATTGGGTAACCATCCCGCTTCATCCCGCAGATAATACTCCGATTTAGCCGTTCCCACAAAGGCGTAGGGGGCACCACTCAACCACGCAAACAAAAGCGGTACAATATCCCCCACCGCTAAAATAACCCCACCGCGTTTCGCCCAACGACGAACCGCTTTCAATTGCGCCCATGTCAATTTCAACAAACCACTCTGCACATCGCGCAGCAGGTGACGCCCTTCCATATAGATAAAACCACCAGAGGGCATGGTTTGCACCGGTCCAACAATCGGAACATCCAATTGCCGATAGGCTGCACCTTCACCCACTAACGGTAATGCGGCTAATTCCGGCGCATCTGGGCTAGCGTTGAGTTCCTGTAAAATTCGGACAGCAATGACATCTTCTCCGTGACCGTTGCTGATGCACAGCAGTTGCATAGTTGATAATGGGTGCTAAATGCTAATTATAAATCTACCTTAAGGAACAGGGAACAGGGAATAGTTTTTAAAGATTGAGCATTTTGATCGGGAAAATAATCCTTCTCTTTTCATGAAAAACCTAACCAAACCGGAAAAACCCCTGAAAGTCATCGTCTTCGATACCACGATGCGAGATGGAGAACTCACACCTGGCGTAAAAATGAACGTCCAGCAAAAAATAAGGCTGGCTAAATTGCTCGAAACTATAGGTGTAGATGTAATTGAAGTCGGGTATCCGGGACAGTATGACAAGGATTTTGATGAAATAGTTACTATTGCAAAACAGATAAAAACATCAACAATTTGTGGATTAGCCAGTTTTAAACGAGAGGAAATCCTCCGGGTTGCTGAGGCGATTAAACCCGCGAATCAAGGCAGAATTCATACGTACACATCGGTTAATATTCCCAGCCACAGAGAAGCGGATGTATTAGCCACCATCAACGAGAGTATTTCCCTTTGCCGCAACCTCTGTGATGATGTGGAATGGAGCGCCTTTGATGCACCTCGGAGTGATCCGGATTTTTTGTGTCAAGCGATTGAAGTGGCTATTCGCCAGGGCGCAACCACCATTAATATTCCAGACAGCCTAGGATTGGAGTTACCAGAAAGCTTTGCTAAACTGATGCAAATGATTGGTAACCGAGTCCCGACTATTGACAAAGCCGTTTTGTCTGTCCACTGTCATAATGATTTAGGCAAAGCAGTAGAGAATTCAATAATTGGGCTAGAGTGGGGAGTCAGGCAAATCGAATGCTCGATTAATGGTTTAGGCGCACGCAAAGGGAATGCTGATTTATGTCAAGTAATTCTCCAACTTTTAAAACAAGGTAAATATCACATTGATATTGATACCTCGTTAATTAATACAGCGTCTAAATTCGTTAGCGAAATCACTGGAATTCCATCGCACAATCAGGAGTAACGATGAAAATCCTCATAATTGGCGGCACAAATTTTATTAGTCCTCCGGTTATCCATCGGCTTGTAGCCATGGGACATGAGGTGACGGTGTTCCATCGCGGACAAACCCACGCTGATTTGCCATCAGGCGTTCGTCACATTTACGGAAATCGTCAAAACCTCAGGGATTTCCAAGCTGAGTTTGAGCAGATTTCACCCCAAGTGGTTCTGGATGCGATCGCCTATACTGAACAAGATGCTAGAACCCTGATGAGTACATTCAACGGCATTGCCCAGCGAGTCGTCGTGATTAGCAGTGGCGATGTGTATCGGGCTTATGATGTACTGCGTGGCGTTGAATCTGAACCCCTTGAACCTGTACCAATTACAGAAACGTCCCCCTTACGCCAAAACCTTTATCCCTATAAGGACTTCCCCCAACGACCTTTGGATGTCCCCGCCGATTATGAGAAAATTTTAGTTGAACGAGTCGTTAGGAATGACCCAGAGTTACCGGGTACAATTTTACGGCTACCGATGGTTTATGGACCCGGTGACCCCTTGCACCGCCTATTTCCCTACGTGAAGCGGATGGATGAACAGCGTCCGGCAATTGTATTGGCACAAAGTTTTGCCCAGTGGCGCGGCGCATGGGGATATGTGGAGAACGTAGCTGCCGCGATCTCACTTGCCATTACCGATGACCGAGCGGCTGGTCAGGTTTACAATATAGCAGAGGCACAATTGCCGACGGAAGCAGAACGGATTCGACGCATTGGACAAGTGGCTGGATGGAAGGGTGAAGTCGTAATTGCGTCGCCATCCCTGATGCCAGACAGTTGGAGTTTGCCCTACAATTTAGAACAGCATTGGGTGGTCGATTCTACCCGCATCCGCCAGGAATTGGGTTATGTTGAACCCGTCCTTTTAGCAGAAGCACTGAAGCGTACAATTGAGTGGGAACGAATTCAGCCGCCTGAAACCGTTTCCCCAGCAGCAGCACCAGAATTGCTGGACTATGACACTGAGGATGCAATCCTAGCTCAATTGGCAGCGATTAGGAGTTTGTAGGATAAGTACAACGGCGATTGCGTTAAAACAGGAGTAAACCCCTGCCCTAGTAACAATGAACCAGCCCAACAATCTCGGTCTGGAGAGTTCCAATAATTTTTTGATAGTGAATCATTCGCCTAAATTATCCCCGGAGTCGGACAAACTAAGCACAGAGACATTAGATTCAGGTGTCTCGCCTGAACCATCCAAATCATCAATGACATCGGCTTTAGGTATCCCATCCGAAAAGCCAAAATTATCAATGACTGAAAAATGTGGGTTAAATAATCAGTTATCAATTGTTGATCCGCGTCGTCGGAATGGTTTAATTATCTATAAACGTTATCACGCCGAGTTTGCTGGACCTGGTGCCGCCGTCGGTGGAATATTTGATCATGATTGTCGGCAAGTGATACCTGTGGGGGATATGAGGTTGCTCACTCCAGAATCAGCCGATGAGCGAAAACGTGCTTGTTTAATTCGCCGCCAGTGGGCGCAACTAACGATACAAATAACCAATCATCCCACATCAGCCAAACGTGCCCAGAAGATTCTGAGTCAGTTTGAGGGCTTTTTTGATGCCGAAACAATTGCCAAAATACCTGACGAAGCCTTTGCCCTATTGGTGGGTGTATTTCCTTATACAATTCAGATGATTCGAGATTCGCCAAGGAACTAAGTAGGGTTTGCTGAATAAGTGTTGTGGTGAGGGGGAGCGGGGGAAGCGGGGGAAGCTGGGGAAGCTGGGGGAGCAAGGGTACATTGGTTGAGTTTATTTCCACCAACCTCCTTAATAATGCTCCAGATGAGGATATTACGTTTTGTGAATATTGGACTCATCCGAATCAAACACCAATGATACAACTTACTGGCTGAGTTAAAACAATATTAAACTCATGATCGAGTAACCATGAATCATTCCTTCAATCCAGTTCTGGAGAGTTCCAATCCTTCCTGGATAGTAAATTCTTCGCCTAACTTATCCTCGGAATCGGAAACTCTAAGTACAGAAACATCAGGTGCAGGTTATCCACCCAAACCCCCCAAATCATCAATGATTGAAGAGTTTGGCTTCAATAATCAGTTGTTAGTTGTTGATCCGCGTCGCCCGAATAATGGTGTAATTCTCTGGAAACGGTATCACGCTGAATTTGCCGGACCCGGTGCTGCTGTCGGGGGTATATTGGATCGGGATTGTTGGAAAGTAATACTTGTGGGTGATCTAAAGCTGCTTACTCCCCAATCAGCCGAGGAGCGACAACGAGCTTATTTAATTCGCTGCCAGTGGGCGCAACGGACTGGACACATAACGGGTCACCCAACACCAGTCAGACGCGCCCGGAATATTTTGAGTCACTTTAGGGAATTTTTTAACGCCGAAACCATTGCCCAAATGCCAGACGAAACCCTGGCTCTTTTGGTAGAAGCCTTGGCGCTGTTAGTTGGGGTATTGCCTCATACCATTCAGATGATGATCCGAGATTTGCTAAGGAATCATTCCTTGAGCGTAAATTATTCGCCTAAATCATCAGAAGAATTGGGGTTGAATAATCAGGTATTAGTTGTTGATCCGCATAGTCGAAATGGTGTGATTCTATGTAAAAAGTATCATGCCGAATTTGCCGGACCTGGTGCCGCTGTTGGGGGAATATTCGATCAGGATTGTCGGCGAGTGATACCTGTGGGTGATTTGAACTTGCTTACTCCAAAATCAGCCGATGAGCGAAAACGTGCTTGTTTAATTCGCCGTCAGTGGACACAACTGACGATACAAATAACCAATCAACCCACATCAGCCAAACGTGCCCAGAAGATTCTGAGTCAGTTTGAGGGCTTTTTTGATGCCGAAACAATTGCCAAAATACCTGACGAAGCCTTTGCCCTATTGGTGGGTGTATCTCCTTATACAATTCAGATGATTCGAGATTCGCCAAGGAACTAATGATGCTCCCAATAAGGATAAGTAGGTGGACACAATTAAAGTTAGCGGTATCTCCTCATACCGTTGAGATGGTAATCCGAGATTGGTTGGAAAAGAATGACCAATGACAACCGAACGAATTATCAAAAGTGGCTCAGGTTGGCGTCTAGGTTGGAATCCTCAAGCCACTCATTATCAGGGGTTAGTGGGTACCGATGAGTGGGCAATCGAGCTGACTCAGGCGGAGTTAGACGATTTTTGCCGATTGTTAGCACAGCTTGCTCAAGCTATTGAAGACATCGCTGATGAGTTGGTCGATGAGGAGAAAATCACCTGTGAAGCCGAAAGTGACTTGCTCTGGATGGAAGTCGAAGGTTATCCGTCTGCCTATACGCTACGCTTTATTTTGAACCAGGAACGTCGTTGTGAGGGGAGTTGGCAAGCCACAGCCGTTCCCGGTTTGCTGCAAGCGGCTCAGTCTCTAAAAGTCTTTTGAGAAGGTTCCAGAGGGGGCTATGAATGGAAGAGATACCTGAGGTGTGTGTAGGGGCGACCCGCTTGCATACATAGGGTCTGTTGAATAAGTCTGATGGTGGGGGTAGGGAGCAGGGGAAGCAGGGGAAGCAGGGGAAGCAGGGGAGCCATAGTACATTTTCCCTGATAGTGGTGCAAGGGTATAAAAGGGTTTAACTCTTTTTCCTTGAACAGGAGCAAATATCAATGCCACTCCAACCCTTATGCCAGAACGTGTTTCTGGAAAGTTGTTAAAATGATGAATCTTATGATAATCTAGGAAAGGTTTCACGGGGCGTAGCGCAGCTTGGTAGCGCACCACTTTGGGGTAGTGGGGGTCGTGGGTTCAAATCCCGCCGCTCCGATCGCAAGACCAAAATTGACCCTGGAGATATTTATTTCTCTAGGGTTAATTCATGGTTAAGGATTCATGACTCAAACCGAAAAATCTTACCAGAACCTTAACAAAAAAACTCCCCAGTTCTGTGCTTGAATGGCGATAATAGAGACGCGGCGGTAATAGCGCTCTGTGCAATGTACACCAATCCGAATTCAAGAGAGGCGTGAGCAATGGCAACGTTAACCATGTCCCAGCGTGATTTGTCGGCTTTCACGAAACAGGATGTTGCTGAATTAGCAGGACGTTTAGAACAGGACGAATATGACAATGCGTTTGCGGGGCTCGATGACTGGCATTTGCTGCGGGCGCTAGCCTTCCAACGTCCGGAGTTAGCAGAACCCTACCTCTACTTGCTAGACCTAGAAGCGTATGATGAAGCGTGAATAAGTCGCGGCGAGTATTGATAGGTATAGGCGGTGGTATCGCCGCCTATAAAGTTTGTCAGGTTATTTCCACTCTGTTTCAGGCTGGGGTGCAAGTTCGGGTGATTCTCACCCAGGCGGCTCAAGAATTTATCACCCCCCTGACTATTTCCACCCTCTCGCGCCATCAGGCGTATACCGATCGCCTATTTTGGCAACCGATTCATAATCGCCCCGTTCATATCGAGTTGGGCGAATGGGCTGATTTATTCGTGATTGCCCCCCTTACTGCTAACACACTGGGCAAGTTAGCTCACGGTTTAGCCGATAATTTATTAACTAATACCGTTCTCGCCTCCCATTGTCCCGTACTCCTTGCCCCAGCGATGAACACGGATATGTGGGAACAGCAGGCAGTACAACGGAATTGGCAACACCTATTGAGCGATTCCAGGTATCATACGGTGGGACCCGCTGCCGGACGATTGGCGTGCGATCGCGTGGGTGCGGGGCGATTGGCAGAACCCTCTGAGATTCTCGCTGCTATTTATTCAGTGTTATACACAGGCGGTAAGCGGGATTTAGTCGGCAAACAGGTGTTAATTAGTACCGGTGGCACCAGAGAACATTTAGACCCTGTGCGCTTTATTGGCAATCCCTCTACGGGTAAGATGGGATTGGCATTGGCACAAGCCGCCAAACATCGCGGCGCCAAAGTGGTGTTAGTTCATGCGCCTCTAACCGAACCCATTCCCCCCGATATTCAGGCAATTTCCGTTGTCAGTGCGGCTGAAATGCGTCAGGTCATGTTATCTTATTTCCCTGAAGCGGATCTGGTAATCATGGCTGCCGCCGTCGCCGATGTCAAACCTGCCGATCATACTTCAGAGAAATTACCCAAAGCCCAGCTTCCCACTGCCTTAGCTTTAGAACCTGTACCCGATATTTTGGCAGAGTTAGGACAGCGCAAACAAACTCATCAACAGTTAATCGGGTTTGCAGCACAAACTGGTGATATTGTCAAGCCTGCATTAGAAAAATTAAACGCCAAGAATTTAGACGCGATCGCAGCCAATCCTATTGACCAGCCGAATGTGGGATTTGCCAGCGACACCAATCAAGCCATTTTCATCGATAAACAGGGACGCCAGGAGTCGGTTCAACCGTGCAGCAAACTTGAACTCGCCCACGCCTTGCTTAATTTTATACGTTTGTAGTAGGCACTTTAGTGCCTCAAAATGCTTGATTTCCCAGCACTAAAGTGCTGACTACGAACAGTTTTATTCATGAATATCTCGTCCTTCGGCAATAAGTAAAATAACCCTTCCTTCCTCATCTTTTAACGGTTTAAGGGAAAAATCTATACGAATCATCACACGTTCCGGTTTCCGAAACTGAACGTCCTGGCGAACCAAATCACCATTAGCCGCCTTTTTAATCGCCGCTTTCAACCACTCCTGTATAGATGGGCAGTGATTCCAACACTCCAGTTTCCATACAGGTAAACCTAACAAATCATCTAATTGATAGCCACTCGCATTTAATGCCGTTTCATTGATATCCACAATCAATCCTTCTGGAGTCAGCAACATCATGGATTGAAAGGTTTGATTGAAAATTCCCCGGAAACGTCGTTCACTATCCTGGAGTTTTTTGAGAATTTGTCCCCGTTCAATCGCATAGCGAATCGTTTTCACTAATAGGGGAATCGTAATATCATCCTTGAGTAAATAATCTTGCGCCCCATGCGCCATTGCTCCTAGGGCTAATTCTTCGTCATTGGCTCCCGTTAACACAACAATGGGCAGATAGGGAATTGCCTCTCGGAATTCGGTAACGGTTTCTAAGCCATCAGTATCAGGAAGATTCAGGTCTAACAAAACTACATCAATGGGGAGATTTGTACAACTCTCAATCGCATCAGCGAGTCGTTCAACATGATGAAGTTGCCATTCGGTTGGGTCTAAACGGGAAAATCGATGACGCTGCAAGCGAGCATCACTAGGGCTATCCTCCACTAATAGAACATGAATTAGGTGTTTGTCCATAGGACGGGTCTCACTCCGAGGGCAATTGAACTGCCGCTAACCAAAATTCTTCCAATAGCCGAACCATTCGCATAAACTGTTGAATATCGATAGGTTTGGTAATATAGCAGTTGGCATAACGTTCATAAGACTTGAGTATATCCTCTTCATCTTCCGAGGTTGTGAGAACGATCACGGGAATCCGTTTGAGCGTGGGGTCTGATTTGACCGAGGTTAATACTTCTTGACCATCCATTCCCGGTAAATTCAGATCTAACACAATCAAATCTGGACGAGGAGTGTTAGCATAATCTCCTTGCTGGAGTAAGTAGTCTAGGGCGGTTTCCCCATCTTCTACCCAATGCAAGTTGTTGGCAATTTTAGCTTGCTTAAAGCTGATCTGGATCAGATTCGCGTCACTGGGGGAATCTTCCACCAGTAAAATTTCAATGGGTCTAAATCTATAATGGCTGCTCATCGGAGGATATCAAATAGGGAAGGGTGAAGAAAAATGTGCTACCAACTCCAGGTTGAGATTCCACCCAAATCTGTCCACCGTGGCGTTCGACAATTTTCTTACAAACGGCTAAACCGATACCTGTACCCGAAAACTCGCGCCGGGTATGGAGACGTTTGAAGATGACAAAGATACGGTCGAGGTATTTGGGTTTAATCCCAATTCCATTATCCTTGACCTGAAACAGCCATGCATTCTCTCTTAATTGTGCCTCAATCTGGATGTGAGGGGGGCGATCGCGGCAGAATTTGATCGCGTTGGCGATGAGATTTTGAAACAGTTGGATCACTTGAGTGGGATCAGCCTGAACCGTGGGGAGGGAATCGTGGCTAATCGTCGCTTGGCTTTCTGCGATCGCGATCTGTAAATTCTCTGTCACTTGATGTAGGATGGCATTACAATCGGTCGGTTTCCCCTCTGGTGGACGAGTTCCCAAACGAGAATACATTAGCAAGGCTTGAATTAACTGGCGCATTCGGGTTGCACCATCAATGATAAACGCCATATAGTCTTGGGCGGATTCATCCAGTTGATCCAGGTAGTCTTGTTGTAAAAGTTGGGTATAACTTGCCACAGCGCGTAACGGTTCCTGCAAATCGTGGGAAGCAATATAGGCAAATTGTTCCAATTCTTGATTAGAACGTTGCAATTCCTGGGTCAGTTCTTTAAGTTTTGCTTCCGCATCGCGACGTTCAGCAATTTCCGCTTGTAGGACGTTATTCATGGCGCTTAAGGCTTGGGTGCGTTCTTCGACTCGCCGTTCTAATTCTTCTCGTGCATTTTGTAAGATATGTTCTGCTTGTTTTTGCAGGGTGATATCTTGAGACATTACCATCCCAGCAAAAATTTCACCTTGCTCATTTTTCACCGGAAGCGTATACACTTGATGGATGCGATCGGCAAATGTCATTTCCGAGACATTGGTTTCTCCGGCTAAGGCTGACTGATACAGAGGTTCGATGATTTTACAAACATCGGGTGATAAGACGTCTGTAATCGTTTTTCCTTTTAACTGTTCAGGTTCAAAGCCGCCAGCCCTTACCCCCTCCCCTTCTGCTAATAAGAAGCGTAAGTCTCGATCGAATAATAAAACACTACCATTAGGAAAGTTTTGCGTCAGGGTTCGATAAAGTCCCTCACTTTTACGTAAAGCGATTTCTGTGCGTTTGCGTTCAGCAATTTCCGCCTGTAATGAATGATTAAGTTCCGCTTGTTTTTGCCACAGACGAGCATTTTTAATCGAAATCGCGGCTTGGGCTGATATTAGATTTAACAGTTCAACTCGTTCGGGCGTAAATGCCGCGATCGCTAAATTATTTTCTAGATAAAACAGTCCAATCAATTGTCCTTGATTTAGCAGGGGCGCACAGACGATAGATTGGGGTTGATTGTGCTGAATATAGGCATCGGTAATAAATCTATCCTCAGACATGGCATCATTTAAGACTAAAATGTCTTGCGTCCGACTGACATAATGGATAATCGTGGTGGGAATATCTTGGCTGGTTTCTAAGGGAATCGATTGCAAAACAGCAATACTATCTAAATCCCCCCGACACGTTGCTTCAATCCGTAACTGTCCCTCCCAATCCAATAGTAAAGCGCCTTGTGTCGCGCCAGCATTTTCGATTAAAATTTTCATTAAGCTAATCAGCAACTTATCGAGGGCAATTTCACTGGAAAGCGCTTGGAATGTTTTAATAATCGTGGTCAAGTCTAGCACAGCGGCAAGATGACTCCCCGAAACTGAGTCCGTATGTGAATTGGTAAGTGTATCTTTGATATTAACCGAGGTTAAGGCGTCGGTAAATAAGCCAGGATAAGTCTTCTCTAAATCTTCAACCTTTCGCTTGGCACCCCAATGTTGATAGCCATGGCGTGCTTTTTGCATGTAGAGTTGAGCAAACTTTACCTTACCTTTACTCAACCAAAACTTGGCGGCTAGTTCATTTCCTAAAGCCTCATGGTGAATAAACCCATTGGTTTTGGCTAAGTCAATGGCTTGATCATAGAGATCCATCGCTTTTTCCGTTTGACCAGAAATCCGTGCTATTTCTGCATTAATTAATACATAGTTATGCCGAAAGTTTTCTGGACAATTGTCTGCCCAACCTTTCATCTGAACTTGAGCAATAATCAAGGTTTGCCAATAATCAGCTTGTTGACTCTCCGCCGCCTGAGGATAGAGTGCAGTTAGAATCAGAGAGATATAAAAATTATGTTCAGCTTGGATGTATAAACCCCGAATAAAGGGCAGGTATTTTTCGGCTGATTTAATCCAATTAAGTGCTGCTTCGGGTTGGTTGTAGAGATAGAGAACCCAGGCTTTAATACTGTAAAATGTACAAAGACCACCAAACGTCTGATAAGTCTGGCAGCTAGCTAAATAATTGGCTTCACTCATCTCATCAGTATCAAATACCTCTTTCGCTTCCGTTCGTCCACATAAATTCCCAATAGGCAGTTTACAGGCTAAAATCATGTCTGTTACCCATTGGTTTTGAGTTTTGCGGCTAAAGTGCAAAAATGTATCAGCTTGGGTAAGGACATCGGTTAAGCTTGAGCCTTGATTGAAGGCATTATGAAATTGATTGTTTAAGATATAGCCAACATATTGAAAATCCCCAGCGTCCATTCCCGCCTGATAAGCTTCATGATTAATCGACTCAGCACATTGAATCGGCTTGACCCAGGAATTCAAAAATGTCGCCAAGAAATGATGGGTGCGACTGATATAAATTGGATGATTAAACGTTTTGCTCAGTTGACAAGCCAGTAAACCAAAGGCATACCCAGACTGATAATCTCCCCAAAGGGAACCCAGGAGTAATCCATAATTAGAATAGCCTTTAGCTGATTCAGGAGCATTGCCATATTGTAGGGATAAATTGACGAGTTTTACCGTAACCCACGCATAACTATCTTGATCAAAGAAATACGTGGGCGGATCGAGACTTAATAGTAAATTGACTGCCGCTTTTGTCATCCTGTCGGTCATGTAGGGTAAATCAATTAGACTGGCAATGCGCCGAGTTCCTAAATTTCGTTTTAATTCAGATAATTCCCGATTTAAGCTGCTTTTTACATTAGTGTCGGGAAAATTGATACCGATTTTTTTGAGGGCTTGGCGTCCGACTTTAATGGCTTCTTTATAGTTGGCTAGCATGGTATGCTGAACAATAAGCAGCTTATACAGTTCAGCCTGTTCCATAACAGATTTGGCTTGAATTAAACTCTGATAAATTAAATGCTGTGATGATTCAAAGTCACCATTCAAATATTCAACTTCCGCGAGTTCCTTATGAAGTTTTAAGGTTAATGAATACTGGTCAGTCCAGCTTGTTTCACTTAAGGTTAATAGTCCGTAGTTTAGGTAATCTCTAGCGGCGGTATAAGCCGTTGCTGACTTCGCTTTTTTGGCAGCCGCTAAGTTTAACCGAGTTAATTCAAGTCGTTCGTGAGTCGTGGTAATCGCGTAAGCTTTCCAATTGAGATGATCAACAATATCAAAAATTCGCTCATATTTTTGATAGGGGGATAGCTGGGCAAGCAATAGCCGACCAATGCGCCAGTGAACGGTTTCTTTTGATGCTTTATCCATTAAAGCATCAACCGCTTGTTGTACGCGATCGTGCGAAAACTTATAATATTGAATTAAATGAAAATAGTTTTGCGATTTTTTCGTCTGAGGTTCAATTAATCCTAACTGAATGGCTGGATATAAATCATCCCAGGTTTCATTCGGAGTTTTCTCATGAATTTTGGCAAGTAAATCGAGTTGAAAATGATTTCCGATACAAGCGGCTAAACTTAAAACATGTTGAGTGCTTTCCGGAAGTTTTTTCAACTTGCCAATCATCAACTCCACCACGTTATCTGTAATCGCCGTTTCTTCAATCCGGTCGATATCCCAAGTCCACTGACCAGAACCTTCCTTGGTAGAAGAACTAAATAAAATCAGATTCTCCTGGGCAAGGGTTTTGATAAATTCTTTAAGAAAAAAAGGATTTCCTGCGGTTTTACGAACTATGAGTTCTGCTAAAGCAGTAACAGATTGAGCATCTCTGTGTAAAGTTTCGGAGATTAACTCAATAACGTGTTCCCGGTTCAGGGGGGTTAAGATAATTTGGTTGAGAATAACGCCAAGACTACAAATTTTATCGAAACTAATCATTAAAGCATGATTCGGATCAACTTCATTGTCTCGATACGCACCAATGAGGAATAGATGGTAGATTGGGTCATCTGTCAAAATGAATTCCAGCAACTTTAGGGTAGCTGCATCAGCCCATTGTAAATCATCTAAAAAAATGACTAAAGGATGTTCAGGTTGACAGAAAACCCGCATGAAGGCTTGAAATACTAAATGGAAGCGATTTTGGGATTCAGCCAATCCTAATTCAGCTACTTCAGGCTGAGTACCAATAATCAGTTCAACTTCTGGAATGACCTGGATAATAATTTGTCCATTGCGACCTAATGCTTCCAGTAATATTTTTCGCCATTGCCTAAGTTTTGCTTCACTTTCAGTTAAAATTTTTCGGATTAATTTGGAGAAGGCATTAACCAAAGCTGAATAAGGAGTATTGCGTTGAAATTGATCAAATTTTCCAGTAATAAAATAACTATTTTTCTGGATAATCGATGGGCGAATTTGCTGGATTAGAGCGGACTTACCAACGCCAGCATCACCCGTAATCAGAATAATTTCACTCAGCCCTTTTTGGGTATTTATTGCCCCTTGCCCCTTTTGGAAACAAGCGATGCGAAAAAAAGCGGCGAGGAGGGCTTGAGTTTCACGTTCCCGACCATAAAGTTTTTGGGGAATTTGCAATGTTTTCCCCAGATCTTGACATCCAAGGGGGAATTCTTTTATTTTACCAGTTGTTTTTAATTTCTCTAAACAATACTCTAAATCTGCCTTGAGTCCTACCGCACTTTGGTATCGCTTTCGCGGTATTTTTTCCAATAGTTTCATAACAATATTGGAAATGGCTTGAGGACAAACTTTGTTTAGCGTTAATTCCTCCTCGTCCCCAGCTTCTCCAGCGCCCTTATCTTTTTCCTCAACACTATTTGACTGCAACGTTACATGAGGGGGGAGAGGTTGTTGAGCCAGATGGCAATAAATCAACTCCATGGGTTCATCTTTATCGAAAGGAAGATGATGGGTTAATAGTTCATAAAGAGTGACACCTAAGGAATAGAAATCCGTGCGGTAATCTAGAGGACAATCCATCCGTCCAGTTTGCTCTGGGGATAAATAGGCTAAGGTTCCCTCTACACTAGGCGATTGTTTTAGCGAATGATTTTCGCTGGATACGCGAACCGCGATACCAAAATCAATAATTTTGAGTTGTCCCGTTGCTGGATTAAAAATAATATTTGATGGATTAATGTCTTTATGAATTATATTAACGGTGTGGAGTTGACCTAAGCCTTCTGTAATCTTAATCGCAATGTTCAGAATATCGGGCAGTGAAAATTTTATTGTATTGAGGAATACGTTTAATGATTCTCCACCAATATCTTCAAATATGATTACCAACCTATTCTGATAAGTGAGTAAGTCGTAGGCGTGAATGACACCCGCCAGTTGCCAGTTATGAGTAATTTCGTATTCAGTTTTATAGCGACTAAGTTCTTCAGACGTGGGATAGTCGGGTTGGAGAAGTTTCAAAATAACAGGTTGAGTATCGACCTGTCGGATTCCCCGATAGACTATAGAATTAGAGCTTTCGTATATTTTGGAGAGAATCTGGTAACCCGGAAGGATAATCACGGTGGGATTTCCCTATTAGTGCGCTGTTCCAGACGTAGGAATGGTACGTCTATCTAAAAACGGTAGCATTTTGATGGGAAAGTGTCTCTTTTTTTTTATAGGATCAGTGGTAGGTGTTAGGTTTTTTAGCTGCCAACAGACAATTGACACCCGACACCCTTGCTCAACCGAGCTTTTCGCTCTAAGTTGCTAGTGTAGTATAAAGTCTTGATAGAAGTCTATAACTTATAGGTTATATATCCGTGCGCCTCGTGACTTTTTCAGTTTTGGCAAAAATCAACGTAAA
>NZ_JAVJQN010000081.1:0-20360 GCF_040218245.1 Coleofasciculus sp. E1-EBD-02
AGTTTCTGGTCAGGGATACCAATGTTCCTGAAAAGGGGGTTATAGGAGCGCACATTTTCCCATGATGAAATAGTACCTGAAATCACCGCCTAAATCAAGCGATTCGTGGGTTTTTTTGGGGATGGCGATAAATCCGATAACTTGGTGGGTTATGACGGCGCGTTCATTCAACGGGTTGTTGTATTGATTCAACACCATCTCATTCGCGATCGCGGTTGATGGGTAAGTTTAGACCGAATAATTCTGAGACTTAGAGTTTCTAGTCAGAGATACCAATGTTCCTGAGAAGGGGGTTATAGGAGCGCACATTTTCCCATGATGAAATAGTACCTGAAATCACCGCCTAAATCAAGAGATTCATCTGATTTTTTTGGCATGGTGAGAAATTCGATAACTTGGTGAGTTCTGACGGCGCGTTTATTCAACGGGTTGGTTGTATTGATTCAACACCATCTCATTCGCGATCGCGGCTGATGGGTAAGTTCAGGGAGAAGAATTCTGAGACTTAGAGTTTCTAGTCAGAGATACCAATGTTCCTGAAAAGGGGGTTATAGGAGCGCACATTTTCCCATGATGAAATAGTACCTGAAATCACCGCCTAAATCAAGCGATTCGTGGGATTTTTTGGGGATGGCGATAAATCCGATAACTTGGTGGGTTATGATGGCGCGTTTATTCAACGGGTTGTTGTATTGATTCAACACCCTCTCATTCGCGATCGCGGTTGATGGGTAAGTTCAAGGAGAAGAATTCTGGATTTAGAGTTTCTGGTCAGGGATACCAATGTTCCTGAAAAGGGGGTTACAGGAGCGCACATTTTCCCATGATGAAATAGTACCTGAAATCACCGCCTAAATCAAGCGATTCGTGGGTTTTTTTGGGGATGGCGATAAATCCGATAACTTGGTGAGTTACGATGGCGCGTTTATTCAACGGGTTGTTGTATTAATTAGGCACCGTCTAACCCACCCTACGGCTACTACTACCAGTTTTTGGTTGCGGTTGTCGATGATATCGTGAGTTGGCATTATCATTTCTCGTTAGGGAATTACATCCATTGGTGTCCAGATAGTTAAATTTGGTACATGAGCAAAGTCACTATCGTGAGTAACTATATTATCGATGGGAGTAGAATGTTGATTCATTGTCCCCAGATGCAGAGAATCACCTGTCATCAATCCATACTGGGTGCGTTCTCGCTTAGTTTCAACTAATGTTTTTTGGCTAATCCGCAGGACTTTAATCCCCAGCGCCAAAATATCTTCAAATTGTTGTTGATAATCTGTTAAATTACTGGCTAATGAGCGGTTACTTGATAACTTATTCTTTAATTTAGAAGCGCTACGACGTGTAATATATCCCTTGTTTACGGCTTCGGCTAACATCAGTTTATGCAAGAGGTCTGAAAGAATTTGGGTGTTCACGTAGGCGTAGACTTCTCTTTTAGCAATACGGTTAATAAATGCTGCACAGGTGGTAGATTTACTCCGAAAGTATAGATCAAAGATAATAGTATCCACAAAGACCCTTGTCCCTAATGGTAGGTGAGCAAGGTCACGGGTAGTAGCCGTCATGATTATTGGTCGTCATCCTCCCACCCCTCCGGTAAGTCAGCCCAAATTCCACTTAAACGTCTAGCGGCTTCAAGCTTTTCGTGTCGCTCACTTTTTTCTTTTGGACTTAAGCGAGTTCCCCTCTTACCTTTCATCACATCTTGTGGATTACCCTCTTGTCGTACTGCGGGTCGATTTCCTACCCAATCCTTCTCTTGTGCATTCATCTCATTCGAGAGGTTACGAACGGCGGCGTAGATTACTTCAAGTGCTGCTGTTTGTTCTTGAGCAGAATGGAAACCATGAACTGAAAGCCAAGCGCGGTCAAACGCTTCGCGTTCTGGCGTTTCCATTTCCTGAATTAGCCATTGAAATTTCTGGGAACGAATATTCTGAAAAGCATCAAGTAAACGCTTGGCGTCAGCAGGTGCTATTTTACGGGGGTCTTGTAAGAGCAGACGTTTAGCTTCATAGGTTTCCACTTTCAGCATACACCCATAGCTTCGACCTTCTGTATGTCTTTCAATGAAGTTAAATGTACCAAGCATCAACGCTGCTGTGAGATTCACCTCTACTTCAGCATGAGGTCTGATTTCTACGCAGTTATGATCAACCTGCGCCATTGATTCATTTAATCCTAGCACCAGTCGCATTTTGTTAATGATAGGTAGCACCAGAGGAGCTGGCTCACGCGCTTGGAGACGATACCATTCACCCTGCTTACGTCCGCGAGCCTTACAAGTAGCTGTTTTATCAAAACCTTGACTTTCACCCCAACGAATGTACTGCTCGACTTTTGTTCCTCTTAATTGATTTCGGGGTTTGTCAGCTACGAGTAAGAAAACGTTGAGATGTACTGGCTGAATCTGAGGCGTTACAATATCAGCAGGACGTAGGATAACGGGTTTGAGAAACTCTGCTTCTATTTCCCACTCTTGAATTCTTGATTTATCTAGGTAAAAGAACTTATTAGCTCCTGTCTTAATACCAAACTGCACATCAGCAATGTTTCCTAACTCCACCAGTTTATCTTTGCATCTTTCTAAGATTACCCAATAAATGTCTGGTGCGCGTAGATATTTCCCTCCCCACTTATTGCCCACATACTTCCCAATACTAAAGCCATAAGAATATTTTTGCTTGGCATCCGTATTTTCTGGGTACTTCCAACCCTCCTCAAGTAAGTGACTCTGAGCTATCGGATAGACTCGATACTCCTGGGTAGTTTGTCTCTGGTTTTGCGCTTCAATATCCTGAAAAACTGTAGGTGAAAAAACCTGCTCAAACGGTACATAACAAGCAACAAACTTCGCGATTTGATTAAGTCCCCAGTCAGAATTCTCGTTAGGTGCAGAAAGTAGAGTAATAACTGTGTTAACGTCAGCCGAAGCGAAAGACCTTTTAGCTCCATTATCTAACACTATTTTGACATGACAATGCCTGAGTAAAAATTCCTGTAAATCTGATCCATAGCCCACATCTAACCAGGAATTCCAGGTGATAAAGCAGAATGAGCCTTGATAATTTAAAAGTGATAGACCGTGGAAATAAAAATAAATATAAAGGTCGCTTTTTGAGTCAAGCTTGTGAGCAACCGCCTTTTCCGGCTTCGATGGATTGATATCTTTTTGGGGTTGATATCCAAAAAATTTAGGAAAAAGCTGATAGACGGAACGAGCTAGCTTGGCTTTATAATCTTTTTTATTATCAGTTGTGATATCGTCACGATCTAAAAAAGGATTTGCAATATTTTCCTGACGCACATAGGGAGGATTGCCAATCACAATATCAAACCCATTCTGTTCTCCTTCAAAAATTTCGACAAAGGCTATGTCCCAAACAAAAGGTACAGTTGAATTAGGTTTAAGAGCAGCACGGGCTTGTTTAATCTGAGATAATTCTTGGCTGAGTAATTTTAGCTGATTTTGCCACTCAGCAATTTGTGATTTCAGTTTTCGAGACTGAACTTGACTAACACCTTCTAGGAGTGGAATTTGCTCATGTTCTGGTTCTTCAAGTTTTCGGTGAATGCTTTTAATTTGTTCCTGAATTCTGTGTTGGCAGTTATCTAAAATATCGCGGAACAGTCTAAGTTCCTCTTGACGAATTTCTCGATCCGATTTGAATTCACAGGTTTGATCGTTATTGTAGAATTTCAGCTTTTCTGTTTTCAGGCGAGTAATACGACCTTTGATAGCTGGTGCAATTCTGATAGAACTCCGAATTTGTCTAAAGTCAATCCCACCAACTTCTTGTACTAAACTGTCTCCTGGTCGAACTTTGAAAGTAAAGTTGGGTAGTAGGGGTTCACGTCTGATATATAGTTCCTCAGCCGGAATTTCTGCATCTATAATCAAAGCCAACCATAGCCTAAGTTCAGCGATACGGCAAGCCCAATCCATGACATCTACCCCGTAAAGGGACTGACCAATAATACGCTTTTTTCGCTCATAAGCTGATTCTTCTCGGTTTAATTGTTGATTAACCCGTTGTTGCAAATCATCTAATACTGAGAGAAATCCGACTAAAAATGCACCAGAACCACAGGCTGGATCGAGTAAAGTAAGATGACACAATTGATTGTCTAATTTATCCCAAAGCTTTGCCTCGGCGAACTTTTGGTCAGCTAGAGCTTTTTCCTCTGGCTCTAAGGCTAATATGAATTCATATAATAGGTCTTGATAATTAACCCCTAAGTGATTAGTCAAATAATCCACCAAAGACAGTCTGCACATCAAGTCAATTTCAATACGAGGTGTATAGAAAATGCCTGCATCTCCCCGTTCATCAGCTTCATTGGAGACATTCACCAAACTTTCATATACTTTACCGATCATTTCTGGATCGACAGCCACTTCTTGATCCAGTGGGGTGTCTTCGCTAATCGTGAAATTGTATCGTTCTAAAAAGATAAGAACTTGGGCAAAACGTCTGTCAGTTATGGAAAAACTATATTGTCGATCAAGTTCATTTTCGCGAAATAATCCTCCATTCAGGTAAGGCGCTTGTTGTAGAATGGATTGTATCTCATTGGGGAAGTGACGATAACCTCCATGGAAACGATTATTAAATGCATCAAAAAATAAAATATTTAACCACTGATCAACAAAGGAATTAATCGGTTGATTTGAGTCTTGATAAGTAGACCAAAACCTATGCAAAAATTCTCTATTATTCCCTAACCATCCTTTACGCTGGATAAAATAAAGGAACATTAATCGGTTGAGGAACTGCAAAGCATAATCGTGCGCCCAATGACTGTCATGGGTTTGTCGGGTTAGGTCATCTTGAAGGATACTAAAGAGAGCTTTATATTCTTCAAAGAATTGCTGAGTAACTGCTTCAACATTAAAAGCTTGGTCGTGAAGAAGCTGAATATCTAAGGGAGAAGCTTGAGGAATATGTGCTAAATCGAGTAGGGCTATTCTTTCTGAAGCCGTTCTGAGACATTCGGTTTCAGCAACTGTAATTCTACGAAACAGTCGTCTTCTCTGAGGATTTCGGTTATCGTCTGATTGTCGCTTGTCACCAACTATCTTGACATTGATAAAATGCCACTGGTCTTGCTCATTGTTAGAAAAAACAAATAGGGCATAAGGATGATTTTTTAACAGTTGATTAACCACGGTACGCTCATCACCCCCTAGTAATCGTCGAGACTGCGACCGTGCATAAATAACGTGAAAATCATTTCCTCCAGACGCCAACACAACTGGATCTTCTGCCAAGACTTGTGAAGCAGTATCCGTCCACCCCCGCCGAGACAGGGGTTGATTTTCTCGCTCGTAATTCAGTTCAGACCAAAATAACTGCTTGAGTGGGTTTAAACCCCGCAGCGAAGAAAGAAGATCTAGAATAGATTGCTGAAATTCCAGTTGGTGCATGATTATTATCGATAGGGAAGCTGTTTAAACTGCCTCTTTCCAATGTAACTGAGTAGACTGATATCTGGCACACCTGGGTCAAGATACTCCAAATAACGGTAAGTGGGGAGGGGTCATAAAGCTTGATGGGTATATTCTATCGTTGAACCGCCTTGCCCACTCTACATAAAACTAAGTTCACCAACAACCTCTCAACTCATGAACCCGCTGCCATTCTTCATTCGTCACCTTATAATTCGTCCCATTCGGCACACGAATCACCCCCAAACTCTTCAGCACCGCATCTTGTTTTAAACAGTCCCGCAATAGCGGCTTCTCTAACAGTTTAGTCGTAAACCGAATACGCGCTTGCGGCTTGCTTCCCAAACGAGACTTATCAATCCAATAGCCAATATCCGGGACTTTATCCAACAGTTTAGGCGGTTCAATAATTTCCGCGATCGCATAAATCCCCGCATCCTGTCCGGCTTTCCAAACCAACACCCCATCACCCGCCGCCATATCCTTAGCGTAGCGAGTCACCAACCACGGCATTTGCACAAAATCGCGAATCGCATCAATAATCCGGTAATACTTGGGATTGCCTTGAAAAAGCCAGTACGCCATTCCTTCTCCTTCTCCAAAAAATACCCGTCTAACCCATCCTGATCAAGCCTAACCTAAGCTCAAAACTCTGCAATACCTTGATTTTACCCCTCCCTAACCCTCCCCTTGCCAAGGGGAGGGAACTCGAACGGTAAACAGCCGAGAGCGCATTGCTATAAGTCCTCAAAAATAAAGCGACGCCTTCTGAACAACTGGCGCCGCTGATAATACTTAAAAATAGAGGCTAGCCTCTGGCTAACCTCTAATCCTAACCTGCTATTTCGTTTCCGAGAATTCAGCGTCGATGACATCATCACCACCACCGGATTCACCACCGGGAGCAGCACCGGGTTCAGGACCACCTGCACCACCGGGAGCAGCGCCGGGTTCAGGACCACCTGCTTGTTGATACAAGTTAGCACTGATGCTGTAGAGTGCTTGTTGCAATTCTGTGGTCAGCGTCTTAATCTTCTCATCATCTTCCTGAGAAACCGCCTCTCGCAGATCCTTAATCAAGCCTTCAACCTTCGTCTTGTCTTCTGCTGGGACTTTATCACCCAATTCATTAAGCTGCTTCTCAGCTTGATACGTCAGAGAATCGGCTTGGTTCTTGCGATCGATTTTCTCACGCCGTTCTTTGTCCGTCGCTGCGTTGGCTTCGGCTTCCTGAACCATGCGATCAACGTCTTCACTGGGTAGGGTAGATGCGCCTGTAATGCTAATCGATTGCTCTTTACCCGTACCTTTATCCTTCGCAGTAACGTTCAGAATACCATTGGCGTCAATATCAAAAGTGACTTCAATTTGGGGAACGCCGCGCGGTGCTGGGGGAATCCCATCCAGACGGAATGTACCCAGACTCTTGTTGTCGCCGGACATTTCCCGTTCACCTTGGAGAACGTGGATTTCGACGTTGGTTTGACCATCCACAGCCGTGGAGAAGGTTTCTGACTTCTTAGTAGGAATGGTGGTGTTGCGGGGGATAATCTTAGTCATCACACCGCCCAAGGTTTCCACACCCAAGGATAGAGGGGTAACATCAAGGAGCAGAATGTCTTTAACTTCACCCGCTAAGACACCCGCTTGAATCGCTGCACCAATTGCAACCACTTCATCCGGGTTCACGGTTTGGTTGGGTTCTTTACCCAATACCCGCTTAACCACCTCTTTTACCGCCGGAATCCGGGTCGAACCCCCGACTAAGACAATCTCATCGATCGCACTTTTATCAATTTTGGCATCACGTACCGCATTCTCAACTGGGATGCGACTCCGATCAATTAAGTCCGCACAGAGTTCTTCAAACTTCGCCCGAGTCAAGGTCATATCCAGGTGCTTGGGACCTTCCTGGGTAGCGGTGATGAAGGGTAGGTTAATTTCGGCTTGGGTAACGCTGGAGAGTTCAATCTTGGCTTTCTCCGCCGCTTCCGTTAAACGTTGCAGGGCTTGCTTGTCTTTGCGTAAGTCAATCCCTTCGGATTTCTGGAATTCAGCGGCGAGGTAATCGACAATTTTCTTATCGAAGTCGTCACCACCGAGGTGAGTGTCACCAGAGGTTGATAATACTTCAAAGACACCATCACCGACTTCTAGGATGGATACGTCAAAGGTTCCACCACCAAGGTCAAAGACTAAAATTGTTTCGTTGCTCTTCTTGTCTAAGCCATACGCCAGAGAAGCCGCTGTAGGTTCGTTAATAATCCGCAACACTTCAACGCCAGCAATCTTACCTGCGTCTTTTGTGGCTTGACGCTGGGAGTCATTGAAGTACGCCGGAACCGTAATCACGGCTTGAGTCACCGTTTCGCCCAGGTACTTACTGGCGTCATCAACGAGCTTCCGTAGCACTTGAGCCGCAATCTCTTCGGGTGCAAATTGTTTGCCTTGAGAGGGACAATCAAGTTTAACGTTATCGCCAACTTTGAGGACTTTATAAGAGACTTCGGTAGCTTCATTGGTGACTTCGCCATGTCTACGCCCAATGAAGCGTTTGACAGAGTAGAACGTATTTTCCGGGTTCATCACCGCCTGACGTTTGGCGATTTGACCCACGAGGCGATCGCCATTTTTGGCATACGCCACAACTGAAGGGGTTGTACGTCCGCCTTCTGCGTTAGCAATCACGGTGGGTTTACCCCCTTCCATGACGGCTACGCAGGAGTTTGTCGTACCTAAATCAATTCCAACTACTTTTGCCATAAGAGTGTTCCAAGTTCGCTTAACTACAAATACTGGTGAAGTCGGGGAGCGTGACTGTTGAACCAAAATCTAGTTCAATCAGCAGCCTTTGGGAGCTTCAATATCATTGGTTCGGCTACCAATCTCTATACTGAACGCGGTTAGCCTGTCTCATGAAGGGGGGGTTCCCGAACCTGAGATGGGACGGTTCGATCTGGTGATTGCTCGTTCCAGTCGCTATCCCAATTACCAATCATCAACCGTTAACTTCGTGCTGATTTCTTTCGCTGTGTCTAATGTAGGAAACTCTATGGGGTAAAGGATTGGGGCGAACCGTAACGAATCAGTTGTGTTTGCCGTCTGTTACTCTGTTAAGGCATCTGTGCCCTTTCTAGGCTGGCAAACCTTGGTCTTAAGTACAACCCAGGACTCAGTGTTTAAATACTTGATTTTGACTAATATATCGGGTTATTATATAAGGTTATTTTAGAAGCAATCCCATGATTTTTGTCTCCTAGGGAGCTTCTAATTGACTTCTCCACGCTTTGAAAAAAGAGAGTTTCATTGTAGGGGCGGGTTTAGGAACTACACTCAACTATTGCTGAAATAACTGAACAACAAAACCCGCCCTGATTAAAAGCCTGGTTACAGATTGACTGAACGATCGCTCAGAAACTGGACTGAAATCCTAAACAAACCAACGCTAACAGCCCACCTGTCAAATAAAACGCCCCCACAATTTGGGTTTCTGACCAACCGCTTAATTCTAAATGGTTATGGAATGGTGACATTTTAAACAGCCGTTTACCGACTCCAGCCTCATCTTTTGTGGCTTTGTAATAAGCAACTTGGGCAATCACCGAGATCGATTCCCAACAGAAAATGCCACTGAGAACAAATAAACACCAGAGGTTCTGACTCAATAATCCTACCGCCGCGAGAGCGCCACCTAAAGCCAGGGAACCCGTATCTCCCATAAACACAGCCGCAGGGTGGCGATTATGCACGACAAACCCCAGACAACTGCCACTGAGACAAGCACAGAACACCATTAAACCCGGTGAACTTGGGGCAACGATCGCCGCCAGTGCCAAAAGCGCGATCGCACAGGTTCCCCCAGCCAATCCATCCACCCCATCAGTCAGATTCGTGGCATTACTTTCCGCCGCCAGAACAAACAGCGCCAGGGGCCAGAACAATAATCCTAAGGGTAAAACGATACCAAACGGGAGTGCGATCGCAGTAATACTAATCGGTTGACTTGCCGCCAGCCAAATACAAAATACCAACCCCACGCTGATCTGTAGTGCCAATTTCAGGCGGGGGGAAATACCTTTATTAGAACGGCGGCGGATAATTTGCCAATCATCCAACCAGCCAATCATCCCATAAGCTAGGGTCACAACGGATACAACGAGGACATTAACAAACTCTTGCCCTGCCAGTGCCAATCCCGACCAAACTAGAGCAACCATTACCGCCACAGGTACAAAAAACACCCCACCCATGGTTGGGGTTCCAGCTTTTTGTAAATGAGTTTGGGGTCCATCTTCCCGGACAATCTGCCCCATTTTCAACGTTTGCAGAAACGGGACAACCCCATATCCCAGTGCCGCTGTCAGCACGGCACAAATCAACAGAGGTAACGTCATGGAGACTCCGGCGAACAGGGAGCGTTCCCCCAACCCATCTAGAATCAATGATCCCAGACTCAAACCAACGGCTAGTAACGTCAAGAGGCTGGAACCCGTTAAATTAAACGACCGCCCAGAAGTTAATTTTGCGTCTATCACGGACAAACTATCCCTTTATCGAACTTCCTCACACACAATCAGACGCATGGCGTCTTGACGATTCCCGTGTGACCCACGGCACTGATGGGAATCGTAACATCAATAGGGTACTTGCAATCAATCCTTCAAGCAAATTTACTTATTGTTGCCGGATGATTCATCACTATCGCTAACTAAAGGAGCAACTTAATAGCGGAAAACTGCCGCGATCGGTGATTGAGCGGGTACTCGCTCGGATTCTACAGCAAAAACTGTTCCACCATTCAAAACCGTATAAACGGCTGCTAAATCCAATAAATCTTGGTCACCAGCCTGGTGTTGCTCATGTAGCTGCACCGTGTTGCTCTGTGGGTCAAAGCTACCCCACTGCTGATGGTCTAAGGCGACAAACAACGAATCAATGCGTTGATTATAAGCCGCCTGCACTACTTCTTTCAGGGCATCAGAGGCTTGTTCCTGATTATTTCCAGAAAATTCTCTGAAGCGGTCAATTGCGTCTTTCTCTGCCTGTTGAAACTTAGGCTGCACGATTGCCCAGGCTTGGGTATGGAGATCCTCTGGCTTGGAGAGTTCGGGATTACCTGTAATGCCTTCGTCTAGAAGATGGGGGTAGGAATTCACTCGTTTATAAATCGGCAGGAGATACTCTACACCCGCTAGCACTAGCGGTACAGTCTCATCTGGTAGAAACTCTTGCATCCCTTGATTCACTTGGCTTAAAAAACGGATGATCTGATTTTCTTGATCTTCATCCACACCCCGTCCATGCATAGTTCCCGGATCTGAACCCGGTAATCCACCAGGGGAATAGGTTTCAGAGGACATGAATTGAGTCTGATTTTCCGTATCCTCATACCGCAGTACACTCATCAGGCTTTCGGGCAGATTGTCAACATTCTCAGGCTGGATTTCCCGAATGCGATCGCGTGTTCCCACTAAGAGTCGTACCTTCTTTTGACTCAGTGCCAAGATATAGAAACACCCATCACCCGTCAGCAGTGGCATTAGTGGCTTGAGGTGAAATTGGTCACTAACCACGACTAACTCGTCAAAATCCAGAGGTAGACGGTAATAGCGAAAGAAATTGGGAGCAATGAACAGGGCAAGTCCATGATTCTGATGACGCCAAAACTCATCGCGTTCCAACTCTTGAGCGCTGTTGAGCAGTTCTTGGGCATCGGCTGGACGCATACCCTTTTCAACCAACTGGGCTTCGGCTTTTCCTCGGAGATTTTTGAAGCGAATGGGGTCTTGTTGAATTTCTGGACCCGCCGTATGCGTAGGCATAAATATAGAAACACACAATCCTTCTGGCTGTTTAACCAAGGTTTTGAGTTCGTCTCTCGATAGTAATGGCATAAAATTGAACTCCTATACTTCTCTTCAATTGAAAAAAATCAAACGAACAGGCAAGATAGCCAGCTAACCCTAATGGTTAGAGGCTAAATCTCTGACGATTTGTTTAGGTTAGGCTGCACTACAAACCCAAAAGCCTAAGCTTGCCTGCCTTCATTTCAACGAAGATAGTCTGTTCAATACATCTGCCTTACGATAGGAAAGTTATCAGGACTTCCACACTAAGCTTATTGGTTGAGACGGGGTGTGGGGTGTCGGGTGTGGGGTGTCGGGTGTGGGGTGTCGGGTGTAGTGGCGTGGCACACCTTAATTGGTGGATTAGAATTGTAGGGGCGCACGGCGTGCGCCCAATTGCACCGTCAAGTTCACACGCTACCAAAGGTAGGAATAGGGCTATTCGTCGGACGACCAAAACTGGGTAGGTCAACATGAGTGATATTGCGATTCCTGACAGCGAGTCGATAGCTGACACTTTGTAACTCCGCATGAAGTTGGCGATTCTCTCGTTGTAAGCGGCTCACCTTCTCTCTCACTGGTGCCATGCGTTCGGCAAACTTCTGGCGATAAATTTGGGGTAGCTCCTGAACCACCTGCTCTAACATGCGCGACCGATCCGTTAATTCTTGCACAGACTGGCGCAACTGATAAATTTCTTGATCGCGAGTCGTAATCTGCTCTTGGTAAAATCTGACTTGCTGCTCCACATCTTGCAACTGTTCTCGCAAGACTCGCATTTGGGCTTGATGACGCTCAGAAACCTCGGCTGGCGGTTTAAAGCTCGCATTGCCTTTAACCAAGCGAAATAGCTCTTGAGAGAGTTGCTGCACGAGCTGATCTCTTAGATGTAACTCTTCCCGAAGGCGAGACACTTCAGTTTGCAGCGCTGGTAGGGTTGGGGTTTCAGTCGCGTTCACGATAGCTTACAGCTCCAATACAATAGGGACTCCCAATAGCAGAAGACGATGGGCAACGTCGCTCGGTGATGTGATTACCCTGTAGGAGGATGATATCACTACTAGGGTTATGCTTGACACGTTAACTCCAAAATAGTTATTTGTCATTTGCCATTGGTGGTTGGGGATTAGTGAGTTCCTCTTGCACCAATTGCGCTAACTTTTGGGCGGCACCTGATTCACCCCGGACTGCCCGTAAGCGCGATCGCATGTCTTCTAGTTTTTGGGGATGCTCTAAATACTCAAGTACCAATTGTGCCACATCCTGAGGTTTCAGTTGACCCACGACTTCTGGCACAATTTCCGCTTTTGCCCAAATATTGGGCCACGCAAATAGGCGTCCTTGTTGCAGAATCAGCCAATTAATCAGTTTGGCAAAACTTGTTCCTACTCCCGGTAACCGCGCTAACAATCCGGGTAATCCATCCCAAGCCCGCATCGCATCCAGTTGCTGAGTCGGTAATAACACAATCATCGGTACACCGAGAGAACCTAATTCCGCCGTATTCGCTCCCACTGTGGTTAAGCACAGACAGCATTGGGATAATATCTCATGGGCGGGAAATTCGGTTATAAGTTCTACCGTTACACCACTCGCCATTTTGAGTATTGAGTGTAGGGGCGGGTTTAGAGAATTTTGTTTCGCGATTGATGATAACTTGGGTTCAAAACCCGCCCTGAATAATGTAGAGACTTCGCTCAAGGAAACCTGGTTTTGACTGTAGGGACGAGTTTCACTACTATCGTTTTCTGTCACCCGGATATTGCTAAACCCGCCCTCATCTCCCTCATCTCCCTCATCTAGCATCACCAATCTCGCCCTCCCCCATCCTAATTTCTGAATCAGGGGATTTTCTTGGGGATCAGCAAAACGGGCTAGCGTGGGTAAATCTAAGGTTGGTGCAACAGGAATCAAAAAACGGGTTTGAGGTCTAACTTTGTGAATGTGTTCAGCAATAGCTAACCCTAATGGTACTCCCTGAATCAATTTGGCAGGTTTTGACCCTGGAAGTAAACCAATCCATTCAATTGGGGAAGTGTTAAGTGTTGACCCTTCACTGCCTTCGAGGACAGGGTTTTGAGTTAACTCCCTCTGCTCCCCCAGCTCCCCCTGCTTCCCCAGCTCCCCCTGCTCCCCCTGCTTCCCCAGCTCCCCCTGCTCCCCCAGCTCCCCCAGCTCCCCTGCTCCCTTACTCCCTCTCGCCACATCTGCCATTAAATCTCCCACTACCGTTAACTTGTGGCGATATTTTTTCGGGGCTTTGGCTATAATATCGGGTTTCATCACCCCGAACCGATCAATCCAGCGATGCCAACGGGCATCCCATTCGGCATAAACAACAGTACGATATTTTAAGCGAGAACCAATAACGACAGGAAAAAACTGATCGCCGCCTAAAAACACAACCACGCCGCGATCGCGCCAGTCCCAATTTTCGGCAGTTTTCCCCCAAAGTAAAAAGGGAAAGAAATGCTCTGCCCCTTGCACTCGGTCTACTTCGGGGTAGGATTGAACAATCTGGGCTTCTTTGCCTGTAGCATTGGGACAAGGAGACAGAATCACCGAGATACGGACAAATGCGCGATCGCATCCTAGCTGCTGGCGCAATGCTTTGACGACAGGACGTACCCAGGTGGTGACTTCACCCGGACCATTGGAGAGAATTAAAATATCAGCATTGGTCATTAGTCATTGGTCATTGGTAAGGGTTTGAGGGGGATAAGCAACGTAACATGGTTAAGTATATATTCGACAGACTTACTTAAAATCCGATTTCATATCTAAACTCCCATATAAATATAAAATCAGCCAACCTTAGCAAAAATCAGCCAAATCAGTGAGTGCTATTCGTTTTGATCAAGTTCATCTCCAATTTCCCGGGACACCCCAACCTGCGGTGAATGGTGTAACCTGCGACATTGAAGCGGGTCAACTGGTCGTCATTTTAGGTCCATCGGGATGTGGTAAAACCACAGTTCTCAAGATGGTCAATCGATTGTATGAACCCACATCCGGTGCGATTTATCTGGATGGGGTTAACATCCGCAAAATGAAAGTCACGACGCTGCGTCAGCAAATTGGCTACGTGATTCAACAGTCTGGCTTATTTCCTCATCAGACGGTGGCGGAAAATATTGCCGTTGTTCCCAAGCTTCTGGGATGGTCACGCTCAAAATACCAGTCTCGCATTGATGAGTTATTGACGCTGGTCGAACTACCCCCTCAAGTTTACCGGAATCGTTACCCAGCACAGCTATCCGGAGGACAGCAGCAGCGTGTTGGCGTGGCGCGGGCGTTGGCTGGTGATCCGAAGTTAATGCTAATGGATGAACCTTTTGGTGCCATTGATGCGATTACCCGCCAATCTTTGCAAGACGAAATCTTACGAATTCAGCGTCAATTGCATAAAACGATTCTTTTTGTCTCCCATGATGTGGAGGAAGCGCTGCGTCTGGGGGACAAGATTATGATTTTGCAAAAGGGTGAAATTGTCCAATTTGATACGCCGTTAAATATTTTGACGCACCCGGCTAATGATTTTGTCCGGGAGTTAATGGGTGCCGATGATATGTTGCGTCAGTTAAGTTTACAGGGCGTGGAGACGGCAATGCAGCCCGTTTCTCCAGATGATCAGTATCAGGATAATCGTGCGATCGCGCCTCACGAGAATTTGCGTCAAGCTTTATCCCTCCTCTTACAGACAGGAACTCAGAGATTGCCTGTCATGGATGAAGGAAAGGTAATTGGTGTATTAACCCTGGAGACGATTCAAAAAGCCGCCAATATGGGTCAAAGTTGATAGCCAGTTATCTGTCTTATTCGGGGTTTCGGAAAATACCCACTAGGCAAAAAAATAGTGTTACATAGTTTTTGGAATTATCCAATTTAAGATATTACTATGAACAACTCGTCTTTTTTTGATGAACAAAAGGAACAATCACTCGTTAAAGCCAGAATAGTTGAGAAATACTTTTGGGCATGGGCAAAAGTTATCATTGGATTTTTGAAACAAAAAGAACAAAAGCAAAAGTCAAAGAAGCTGAAACTTGCTTATATTGACTTGTTTGCCGGTCCTGGTCGATATCAAGATGGTTCCGAATCGACACCGTTGCGTGTACTGGAAACTGCTATTCGAGAACCAGATTTTAGAGAACGCTTGATAACGCTTTTTAATGATGCTGATGCAAATAATACACAGTCACTCCAGAACAACATTCAGTCAATTCACAATATCAATAAACTAAAAAATAAACCCATTGTTATAAACCATGAAATTGGTGAAGAGATAGTTCAGAGGTTTGAACAAGTTAAATTGGTTCCCACTCTATTTTTTGTCGATCCATGGGGATATAAAGGATTGTCATTACAACTTATTAATTCTGTGGTTAAGAATTGGGGCTGTGACTGTATATTTTTCTTTAACTATAACCGGATTAATATGGGATTAGGTAACGATGCCGTAAAAAATCATATAAATGCTCTATTTGGCGAAGAACGTGCGTCAGAACTTCGAGAAAAATTGCAGCTACTAAAGCCAGCCAAAAAAGAAATCGCTATTGTCGAAGAAATTTGTGAAGCGTTAAAAGAAATGGGTGGAGAGTATGTGCTTCCTTTCTGTTTTCGACATGAAAATGGCAACCGTACTAGCCATCATCTAATTTTTGTCAGTAAGCATGTAAGAGGTTATGAGATTATGAAAGAGATTATGGCAAAGGAAAGTTCGACAACAGAACAAGGTGTTCCATCTTTTGAGTATAATCCGGCAACAAAATTCCAACCTTTACTTTTTGAACTTTCACGTCCACTGGATGAACTCACAGATATGTTATTAGATGAGTTTGCCGGTCAAACAATGACGATGATAGAGGTTTATCAAAGACATCATATTGGTAAACGGTACATCAAGAAAAATTACAAAGATGCTCTTCTAAAACTAGAGGCTAAAGGCAAAATTACAGCAGAACCATCTAAGCGCCGGAAAAACACATTTGCCGATATAGTACGAGTTACTTTTCCACCAATTTAAGTTGTTTCGTAGACTGATGACGAGATACTGGGATATCTTTTCCCCGTTGCTGTTGGTGTTGTTTCCAAGCTAATGGCATCTCATCCCAAATCTTTCCATCCAGTTCTCTTCCTCCAGCTTTTGGAGTTCTACCTCCCCATTGTTTAAAGAAAAATGCGACATCAAACCTCTGACATTGATCACGAATACTTTGTGCCCACTCTAACTTCATCGGACGATATCTATTTCCCGATTCGCCACCGACAATAACCCAATGAATACCTGTTAAATCAAGCTGTAAATCACCGAGAAGGGGTTCACAAGAGAGAAAACGCACATTGGCTGGAACTTGTCGCAGGGAATCAACCCGATGAACATAGTCCTGATTTTCAACCGATACCCCCATCCAAATATTGTTATGCCATTCTAACTGAGACGCTAATTCAACTAAATGTTCATGTCGTTTGGTCAAAATTTGATAGATATGCTGCGGAGTTTGACCCATCACATCAAACACGTCTTTGAGAAATCCGATAGGCACGTCTTCGTGAAAAAGATCACTCATAGAGTTGACAAAAATGCGACTTGGCTTGCGCCAACGCAAGGGTTCTTTTATGCGTTCCCGATGCAGGGTTAAATCAAATCCATTGGGAAAATTCCGATGAAACCGTTTAGTTAGTGCTTCTGCATAACAATGGGTACAACCTGGACTAACTTTGTTGCAACCAGTTGTGGGGTTCCATGTTCGGTCTGTCCACTCGATACCTGTATGAGTGCTAGCCATATTCTCAGTCTACCCCTAACATTAATAGTCTTTCCTTTGCTTATTTATAGTACCGATGTATTGTAAACTTGTCCAGAGTTATGTGATTTAACTTTTGCCTGTTAATATTTGATAAGTTGCACCCGTTATAATAAAGGTTTGTAAACTGCTGTAAGGTAGCGGTATTAATCGATAAAAACTTTCATAGATGGTGCGTTAAATTTCAGTCTTTTTATCCTGAAATTTGGCTGAAGCGGTGCTGAAATTTATTTTTTGATCATTAACTGCTATGATTCAATTTGAATTCTAAAGACCTATGTGGCTATTTCAAGACTTTCACCCCCTAGCTGCGATCGCCACAACGCCTACCGCAGCCAAAACCCTACAGCCTCTGTGTCATACAGCCGGGGCGGCGTTGTCGATGAAACTGAAGTTCCCCCAGACAAAAAATCAAAACTGCCTCACCGTGCGGCTTTCCGCGATTTTTTAGACGTTCGGCGAGCGCTCAAACCACTACGGAATAAGGCTTTAGCCTGGGTGTAGTACATCCGCACGGGGGGAACTTCAGTTGAATAAGTTATGGGGAGATGGCGAAGATGAGGGAGATGGCGAAGATGTTAGCTGTTGGCGTTATTTCTGCCTTCTTGTACTAGAAACTATACCGCTCTTCTGCCCAAGGTTCACCTCGACGGTGGTAACCATTACGTTCCCAGAATCCCGATTCCTCGTGGTCGAGAAATTCTAAGCCATTAATCCACTTAGCACTTTTCCAAGCGTAAAGGTGGGGAACCACTAAACGCATCGGACCGCCATGTTCTGGGGGTAAGGGTTCGCCAAGCAGAGTGTGGGCAAAAAAGTTATCCTCGCGAATAAACTCGTCTAGTGTCAGATTAGTGGTATAGCCGCCATAGCAATGTTGCATAACATGGGTGGCTTTAGGGTCGAGTTCCACCTGACTCATAAAGTCAGTTACCCTGATCCCCGTCCATTGCACATCCAGTTTTGACCAACGGGTCACACAATGGAAATCCTTGGTGAAATCATGTTGAGGCATTGCCATCATATCTGACCAACGCCAGGTCTTGGGTGTAGCCAAACCCCAAACCCGAAATTCCCAGTCATCAATGTTAACGTCGGGAGTCTCACCATAAGTTAGAACCGGGAAGCCCTTGGTCAGGTATTGACCCGGAGGAACGCGATCGCTCTGTTCTGGTTCTGGTTTGTGGAAAAATTTTCCGATCATAGTTCAATTATAAAAATAACCATCCCGAAAAGAGAGTGTAGAGACGTAGCCTGATACGTCTCCACTCTCCCATCTCCCCTCCCCGAACGGAGGTGTTCACAAACTCCTGCCACCCTACACTAGGCTTCTTCTTCCTCTTCTTCTTCAGTCGGATAGACAAACGTCGAACGTCCACTCAAAACTGCCTTACCCAGAGACAGGGCTTTCTCCGCTTCCAATGATGCCTTGCGTCTCCAGTTAGCTCGGCGTTTATCTCGTTTTGACTTTGAGGTTTTCTTCTTGGGTACAGCCATGGTTGTCAGTTAGCGAATTTTGCACAGCCTTTCTATTGTATGCCATCAAGCCAAGTTGACATCCTCACCGACCTAAAAGGATCGGTGGTACGGTGCTGTTTTCTTTTGTCCGACTACTTACCTCACTGTTCTGAGGTAGCTTCTCCGATTGCCGATACAACGCTAAGGCATCATGCGGAAGCGACTTAGCTGAAATGTTAGACTGAGTAAGCCAATGTAAAGATTGGACAAAGATTGGGGCTAGACCTAGACACAGGGATAGAAAACCTATCAAAATATACGTAGTGTAAAAAAATTATTTTGATCCTTCGACGATGCTCAGGGCAGGCTTTTGATCTGTGACTAAGGGCGGGTTTTATTGATAAGTTATCGATTTGAGGCTGTCCTGAACGGCTTGCACCCGCTTCTACACTATAACTTTTGGCTTCCAAGGTAGCATTACTATTCTATGTAAAGGAATCTGCCACTCATTTAATCGTTCACTCACTTTTTAACTTATGTTTTCCATCTACATTCTGACCCATAACGAGGAAATAGATATTGCGGCTTGCATTGAGTCAGCCCAGCTATCGGATGATGTCATAGTGGTAGATTCCTACAGCACAGACCGTACTGTAGAAATTGCCTCCAGCTACCCCGTTCGTGTCGTGCAACATCAGTTTGAGAGTCATGGCAAGCAACGAACCTGGATGCTAGAAGCGATTCCCACAAAGTATCAATGGATTTATATCTTAGAAGCAGATGAGCGAATGACTCCTCAACTGTTTCAAGAGTGTTTAGCGGCAATAAAACACCCAGATGCGGTTGGCTATTATGTGGCAGAACGAGTAATGTTTATGGGGAAATGGATTCGCCACAGCACCCAGTACCCCCGTTACCAAATGCGTCTTTTCCAAAAAGGAAAGGTTTGGTTCACAGACTACGGTCACACAGAACGGGAAGTTTGTAATGGATCAACCAGTTTTCTGCAAGAAACCTATCCCCACTATACCTGTAGTAAAGGCTTGAGTCGTTGGATAGAGAAGCACAATCGCTACTCCACTGATGAAGCGGCTGAGACAGTCCGTCAGTTAGAACAGGGAAATGTCAATTGGTGGAACTTATTCTTTGGTCGATCAGAAGTTGAACGGCGTCGAGCACTCAAAGATTTATCCCTACGTTTACCTTTGAGACCCCTGTTACGGTGGATTTATATGTATTTCTTCCTGGGTGGTTGTCTGGATGGCAAAGCAGGAATGGCTTGGTGTACCTTACAAGCGTTTTATGAATACTTAATTTTGCTGAAAGTCCAAGAAATGAAGCAAATGCCACCCTCTCATCTGTCACCAGCTCATCCAATGACTGTCTTATCAGATGTTAAGGCTTCTGAGGTATCTAATAATTATCATCTACCTCCGATGCAACGGAAATTAGCCTCCACCATTAAACCTTGAGATAAAGGTAGACATACACTATCTTTGATATTTAGTCAAAAATATATCAATAAACTATTCTCCGTTTAGAGATTATATATCGATTCGGAGAATAGTAATTTTTTTATGTAGGGACGCAAGGCTTGCATTGGTGTCAAGGTAAGCTCAAAAATCTACAATACCTTGGTTTGACCTCTCCCTAGTGCAAGAAGGCAGAAATAACTGAACAGCTAATATCTCCCCCAGCTCCCTCAGCTTCCCCAGCTCCCCCAGCTTCATCGTATTTACGAAGCTGCTCAAGTATTTCCGCAGCGCTGCACTAGCACTCCCCTCGTAGGCT
>NZ_JAVJQN010000135.1:0-11307 GCF_040218245.1 Coleofasciculus sp. E1-EBD-02
AATGAGATAATTGAAGGCTTTATCGGGTTCATAGTAATCAGCCGCCGCCCGTTTTTCTAGGACTGTAATAGTTGTCCATCCGCGTTTGGCAAGCATTAAGGCGGTAGCAAGTCCGGCGGGACCTCCACCAACAATTAATACATCTCGCTGACAATCGTCGCTCATTTGCATAGCTAGGGGACTGGGGAATATCCTATTTTGGGATAAGGTTTTTTAGGGCGATGACTACCTCCCCTAAACCATGACTATCCTAGAGTTGGAATTATTATAACTTGTGCGTGCGATCGCTCTTTCTGACTCATCACCTTTCCGATACCATCGGATTTGTCAGGATAGGGCTGAAGGCAGAGGGCAGAAGGGAAGGAGCAAGGTTGCAAGGAAGAAGGATATTACGGTTATTTCGGCGGACATGATATGAAAGCTGATTTTCTACCGCCCTCAGTTGTTGATATTCAAGACAAAGATGCGATCGCTCTTATTCAACAGCTTCAACGTCGGGTAATTCAGGTTCCCTTTGAGCTAGGCACAACCCTGATCGCAACTGCCTACGTTCACCATTCTCCCGCTCAATCAGCTTCCCAACCTACCGCCGCACCGATTCTGTTGTTACCCGGATTTGATAGTTCCCTGCTGGAGTTCCGGCGTTTGCTCCCTTTATTAACAACCCAGCACGAGACTTGGACGGTGGATCTGTTTGGCTCTGGATTTACAGAGTATGTTCCCACCCTTCCCGTCAATCCTCAAACCATTCGGCAACACCTTTTTAGCGTTATAGAAACCTGGATTGGGCAACCTGTAGTGCTGGTTGGGGCATCGTTAGGAGGTGCAGTGGCGATCGACTTTGCCTTAAATTATCCTAACTGGGTGCGATCTGCGCTTCGCAGCAGCGCTTCGCTATCGCTGGTTCTAATTAACTCGGTTGGCTTTTCTGGCAGTTTTCCAGTTGGACAGTTTCTGCCGCATCCCCTGATTGAATTAGGGGCGAATTGGCTGCACTTCCGCAAACAGGCTGCCCTCACTGCTGCTTTAGCGTTGCCAATGATTGACCCAATGCTACTCGATGCGCTGCGCTGTTCTTTGCTACATCAGGAGATGCCAGGATGGAAAGGAGCGATCGCGTCCTTCACCCAAAGTGGAGGTTACGCTAATTTGCGATCTCGCATCGCTCAGGTAAACCATCCTACCCTGATTTTGTGGGGAGAAGCTGATGATGTATTGGGGATGGACGATGCAACCAAGTTTGAACAGTCAATTTCAGGCAGTCAACTGATTTGGATTCTCCAAGCTAGTCATGTACCTCACTTCGATCAACCTCAATCTGTTGCCGCGCATCTGCTGACATTTGCCCGACGCATCGGACATTGATCGCCTATTTGTTTGTGTTATACTCACTCTCCAATCCCGTTGAATTTCTGACATACTCACCGAATAATAACCCGCAACATTCGGTTCTCCCTCTTCGGGAATGGCTACGAATGTTTTAGCGATACCCTTTTGATGATTTTGTTTGGCATAAGTAGGTTGGTGGAAATAAACTTAACTAGATTAAGTTGTGTAAACACCCCTCAAACCCTTACTGTTCCCTGTTACACACCGAGCGAAGCCGAGGTGTTCCCTGTTCCCTAATCTCCACCGCTAACTTTAATTGTGTCCACCTACTTATCGTGTCCCTACAAAATCAATTATTCCTAATCATTGATAGGGACACGGCATTGCCGTGTCCTATTATATTAATCATTTCCATTAATTCGACTTCCAGAGAAATCTAAACTCCAAACAATAAATCACCGTTGCTCTTCGAGAAACAATTCTCGCTGATGTAACTTTTCCACTTCCTCTACACTTAAATTCGCTTGGTTAGCCATATTCATCGCTTTATCCAGTTCAGGAACGTGTTGAAACGCGGGGGGAATCACATCCAGGTTGGAAGTCTCTTTAATAAAGTAAATCCATTTATCCGTTAAACTGTCCAATTCATCCAGCGTTTTCGTAAACTTAGGTAATTCAATAACAATCAATTCGAGTTCCGGATCAATATAATCAAACAACTCTTGTTGTTCCTTCAAGCCAAAGCGCGTCAGGAAGTGCTGAGTTTGGTCAAACAGAGGGGAATCCGTAATCGTTAACGTAATCACAGGTTTAAGGTACGAATATCCTTCCCCATGGTTTAATTGATTGGCATAAGTTGTCATCAGATTATAAATGACCCGCTTTTCAAAGGACGCCCCCTTTAATCCCTGCATCTCAATTAACACCGTTGAGCCGTTATCCAGCACAACCTTGACATCCAGATAGATATCTTTTAGGTCAACCCCATCTCCAGGATTATAGGGGTCAATAATTTCTAAATCCTGAATGACTGGATTGGCATTATAAATCAAGGCATTTAAGAAGCTAATCAGGATATCTTTGCTATCTGTAGAGCCAAATATTTTCTTGAAGGCAAAATCAGTCTTGGGGCTAATGAATTCCATCTTAATAACTCCTCAATCGTTTCAGTCTAAAAAATGATTATTTTTCAATTCTACCTTGAGTGGGTAACTGTGATCCTTTGCTCAAGCAGATGATTTGTCGGGGCGGGTTTTACCAATAACGCTCCGGTTCAAACCACTAACTCAACTAAACCCGCCCCGACTCAGTAGGGTGTGTTAGCGCAGCGTAACGCACCAATGGCTCACTTTTTTATTGGTGGGTTACGGCGGATATCCAATTTTACGGTAACTTTTTCAATAGAATCACCGCCTAACCCACCCTACGGGTAAGCTGTCATGCATTTAAATTGGGTATTAGTAGCGAGCAAGATGCTCGCATTACAAGGATTTCACCATTGTTAACATTAAGGTTTAAATGCCGAACAGTTTAGGGTCTTCCGGACTTAGTGGGCTAAACTATCAGCTTTAATGAACCAGGAAGCTTGCCACACAAGGGCTGCCGTTTTTCACCGCCTCAAAACTCTCTTGAAATCCGGGTAGAATTGGTTAAAGCTATTGCTGTCCCATATTTCGGCAAGTCAAACTAACAATTTAGCACACTAACTACGGAAGACTCAAGTTCAGCTAAAAGTCAGGGAGAATAAATGGATGTTGGGAATAATCGTCAATACCCCATTTTCATCATAAATATAGCTAAACAAGGACAGTTGACCCGGAGAGACATTACCATTGCGTCCCCCATGGACAGCAATATGACAAGGTGTACACAAAGGAATTAGATTTTCCAGTCGGTTGTCCTCTGGCATAAAATTAGCATGATGCACCGATAGCGTCGCCATTGTCCACTCCGAACGAGTGAGATTTGATGGCTTTTCGCCGGGACGCAGACATTGTTTTCCACAGTGGCGACAGCGCCAAAGAGCAGCTTCTTTGACGGATAGGGCAATGTCTGACCAATTATCGGCGTAGCGCTGGCGGTTGATTGGCATCTTCGGGAGAAAGAGTATCTGGGAACAGCGATAAGCACAACTATTGTATTCGGAATGGGGTTGCTATGATAGCCATCGCTCGTACAATTCCTGTTTTGACCTTAAACAAACGTTTCTTGTCCCAAACAAATTAAACGCTAGCTGATTCGGCTCGATTCCATGGACGAACCTGGGAATCATAGAGAGCATCTCTGACTCCCATTTGAAAAAACATGAGAAAATCAGCAAAGGCAATGCCTGCGATCGCAGCCCATCGTCAGGGCGATTTCTGTAACTACTGAGATTTGGCTACTTCCTTGTGCCTGCTGGCAGAATTGCGTCCTAATAAAACAGTCCCGCTCTTTGTGTTAAGTCCATTTCCCAATTGGATCAGTCAGTTGCACAGAGATACAGCTATGATTACCAGAAACGGAAATCTTGTATTCCCAGACCGTTCATCAAGGCTTTAAGGAAGACTGTTATGCCAAGCCGACACCACAAATTCTGTGTTCGTCGCCTTCTGTTCGTTCTATTCCTTTGTAGCTTCGCTCTCTGCCTAGGGCTGGGTCATCTTTCCTCAACCCCTTGGCGGGTACAATGGGGAAACGTGGCAGTTGCTCAATCTCCTGATTTGAGTCAATGGGTGCAAAAAGGCGTAGAGTTATATCAGGCAGGAGATATTACGGGTGCGATCGCGCAATGGGAAACAGCCCTGGGTGCCTATCAAAATACCAATAATTCCCCAGCACAAGCCCTGATCTTAGAAAACTTAGCCCGATCCTATCAGCAAATCGGTCAAATCGATCGCGCGATTCACTATTGGTCTGAAACAATTGCCGTCTATCGCCAGATGGGAAATCAAACCCAAGTCGGGCGGATGCTTGTCGAACAAGCTCAAGCGTACAGCAAGTTGGGGCAAAATCGACGGGCAATTACGATTTTATGCAACCTCCCGGAAAGCGAGAAACCCTGTAATCCAGACTCGGCGTTGCAAATCCTGCGCCAACAACAAGACGCCTTGGGAGAAGCGGCGGCGTTGGGAAGTTTGGGCAATGCCTATCGCCATCGGGGAGAGTACGATAAAGCTATTGACAATCTAGAGAAGAGTTTAGCGATCGCAAACCAACTCGAAAATCCAGTCTATCGCGCTTCTGTCCTTAATAGTCTCGGCAATGCCTACAATAGTCTGGCTTTAGTGAATTATCGCCGTGCTGAGTCGGCTAACACCAGAGGCGATAGCGCCAAAGCCGAGGAATTCCAACAAAACGCTTTGAGTAATGATGCCAAAGCATTGCACTATTTTCAGGATAGTATCGAGGTTGCCCGGACAGAAAATGACCAACGAGGGCAAATGCGGGGACTGGTTAATTCTATTTCAGTATTGTACCGAACCAACGACCCCTCATCGGCTGCTGCATTGACTGAAGCGCGATCGCTCCTGGCTCAACTCCCCGATTCTCGTGATAAAGTCTATGCAGCAATTGATTTAGCTAATCTTTTACAACCTGTTACGAGGTCTGAGGATACCTCATCGAGGACTCAATGCCTCAAGCATCAACACCAACCCCAAGCCATTGAACTCTTACAGCAAGCTGTCTCCATTGCTCAACGTTTCAACGATTCTCGCGCCCAATCCTTTGCGCTGGGTAAGCTGGGACAACTTTATGAATGCCGCCAGGACTACCCCCAAGCCCTCGATTTCACCCAACAGGCGCAGTTGAGGGCGAACCAGGATTTACTTGCCAAAGATAGTCTGTATTTATGGCAGTGGCAGGCGGGACGCATCTTTAATGCACAGGGGAAAGCGTCTGAAGCTGTAATGGCTTACGAACAAGCCGTTACTACCCTAGAAACTATCCGCAGCGATATTCTCACCGCCAATCGCGACGTGCAACTTGACTTTCGAGATGCGATTAATCCTATTTATCGGGAGTTGGCACAGTTACGCCTCGAACAAGCGTCTTTGCCTTCTGTTGAACCCATGAAACGTACCAAGGAACTCAGTGCTGCCCTTAGAACAATTGATTCTCTGAAACTGGCAGAACTGCAAAATTATTTTGGCAATGATTGCGTGATAGCCGCCCTTAATTTAAATGACTCAGCCGATTTTAGTCCCGCAACGGCTGTTTTTAGTACGATTATTCTGAAAGACCGTACTGCTATTCTCGTCAGTCTCCCCAACGGCGAAAAACGGTCAGCGTGGATAGATATCGATAGTCAGGCGCTTATTGACGAAATCAATGAATTTCGCCGGGAATTGGAGAGATTTATGGATTTCGTTTATGACCCTACCCAAGCCCAAAAGCTGTATGATTGGCTGATTCGTCCCTTCGCCTCTGACTTAGAACAAGCCCAGGTCAAAACGCTGGTATTTATCCAAGATGGTATCTTGCGTAGCATTCCCATGGCGGCACTTCATGACGGGGAGAAATTTTTGGTGCAAAAGTATGCCATTGCCACGACTCCCAGTCTGACTCTAACTGAAAAGAAAGCACTCGACCGTAAACAGCTACGGGCGCTGATAATAGGATTAACCAAGGAGGCGGTTGTGGACGGTCGCAGGTTTCCCGCGTTGAGTAACGTTGGTAAAGAAGTCAGTCAAGTTAAGGCTCGAATGCCGGGGAGTAAGGGACTCCTTGATGAAGATTTTACACGCGATCGCTTGCAACAGGAACTCAGCCAAACCCTTTACCCGATTATTCATATTGCCACCCACGGGGAGTTTGGTACAGAGCCAGAGGATACATTCCTGGTGACGGGAGACAATGGCAAGCTGACGATTACCGATTTAGAGGCAACCATGCGCCGCATCAATGTGGGTTCTGAGGCGGTGGAACTGCTGGCACTCACGGCTTGTCAAACGGCGGCGGGGGATGACAGGGCGGCGCTGGGTTTAGCGGGGGTGGCGGTGCAAGCTGGGGTGAAAAGTGCTTTGGCGTCATTGTGGTTTATTCACGATGCGTCTACGGTCAAGTTAGTGAATCATTTTTATGAACGCTTGCTGGATTCAGATACAAGTAAAGCTGAGGCGTTGCGCGAGGCGCAGTTAGAACTGATTGAAGCGGGGGGGCAATACAATCATCCTGCTTATTGGGCACCGTTTATTCTGATTGGGAATTGGCTTTGACGGGGTGGATTTAAATTGGGCGCACGCCGTGCGCCCCTACAATTTTAATCCACCATTTTAGGTGGGTGACGGCAGTAGGTTGGGTTGACGTAGGAAACCCAACCAAGTTCAGGATTATTGTCTGAACTATTGATTAAATAATAGGTTGTTCAGTTAATATCGCTGGGTTACGGCGGAGCGTTCATTAAATGATATCGCTTCGGTTTAAAACCCGCCTAAACCACCCTACGTTTTTTAGCTCTAATGATTTCCCTATAGTCTCTTTTTTTGAGACAAAAGGGTTGTTATTTTGATTATTTTGTTATAACATTGTTACAAGCAATAGATACCTTAAATATTACATAAGGAAAAGAACACTATGAAACCTCTACCCTCTCAAGTTGACACCTGCAATATCGCTGAAACCACTGCCCAGCAAGCGTTAGCAGAATTTGGAATTACCCAACTCCTGTCTTTTGTCAAGGACTACAGCGACATTGACTTCGAGGCGTCGCAAATGCATCTAACCGATGCTGAAGTCCATGCGATCGCGAAGCTATTGATTCAGCAGTTGACCGAAAGCCTTAACGGTAAACTCATCGCTGGCGCTTTAAATACCCTGCGCCATGGAGAGGAAATAGAGGAGATTGAACCGATGAGTGAAGAGGATCAAAATGATCAAAATCTCTACTGTTATCCCACCCCTTCTCGCCTTCGGATCGCGCCTCTATCTGTGCATAGCCCAACTGGACGCTATAACCCCCAATGGCAAAACTATCCCCGCCCAATTACTCAGCGGGAACAATACATTATTAACCTCTATTGTTACTGTGAATTAGGGATGACACCCAAGCAGTTTTATGCCAAATGGGATGTCACTTATGAGCAACTTTCTCACATCTGTTCTCGTTCCCAGGGGACGGTTCAGAATTGGTTTAACCGAGGGAAAGGCTATCATCCTCCTCAACCCGTTGACTTGCGCCATCTGACAATTATGGATTTTTTGTTAGAGCATTTTGAAGAGATACCCCAATCCCTGATCAACCTTCTGTGTTCGTCATAAGGGAGAGCTGGGGGAGCAATGTAGAGACGTAGCATGCTACGTCTCTTAGCTGGGGAAGTTGTAGAGACGTTCCGGTGGAACGTCTCTTAGCTGGGGGAGCATGTCACTAATTTGGTGTCTATCCAGAAACCGTAGGGGCGCATGGCGTGCGCCCATAAAATCTGCAAATCTAATCCATCATTTTAGCTGGGTCACGCCAGTAGGTTGGGCTCTTGGAACGTAGGCGAAGCCTTCTCGAAGAGTAACCCAACTCCAGGGAGAGCCCGTTGGGTAACGCTTACGCTCTACCCAACCTACTTGAGAGTTCTGTGATGTCCCTGAGATGCTCCCAATCCTCAGGACATGATCGGATGCCAAATCAGGGGAACGCTACCCCTGTTATCACTTAGTCCGCGTCGGCGGACTTTGTTTGTGTAGGCGCGATTTCAATCGCCGTGGCAAAATGGGGTAATCAAGGCTCTGTTGTTGTCAAGATTACCGCGTTCCAACTGCGTCAGTACAGGTGGCTGACGTTGACCCATTCTGGGGGGTGGTGGGGTTAGAGGCGACCAAAATTACCTCGCCTTTTTCGTTTCTTACCCAACCCGTAGCTTCGATAATTTGGGTTCTGTTGGCTGGCTCAACATTCTCGGTGACTTCGGCTTTCCCTGGTGCATTATGAGATACACTACTACTGGGTAGAGAACGCACCTCACCTGTGGGAAACGGTGAATCGATAGAGTCACCCGGACGAGGCGGTAAGCCCCCTGTACCTGTTACCACAAAACGGTTCTCTTGTCCACTCCCACGGGCGGGACAGTTCTGTCTCATCTGGCGGGAAGCATCCACCAGTTGGCTAGGCAGATTGAGTAAGCCTCGCGATGGGTCTACATTGGGTGAGTTCAGTTCAAACCTTCCACTCAAGCCGAATTCTGAACTCACGGTGATGTCGTTTTGGGGGGTGAGTTGAGGGCGGAATTCGATGCCAAATAAGCCTTGCGTGGTAATCCCAATCGCACCGCCATTGCCTTGATCTGCATTGGCTGTGATGTCGCTGCCATGTTTTCCTGTTGGGGATGTGGCAACGATAAAGAGAGAGTCAATGGTAATGTTACCGCCATTGGCGAGGTCAAAGGCATTGGCAGAAATTAGACTTTCGTTGGCAAGGTAGAGGAAGTCTAAGCCGGTGAGGAAGATGTTGGCGCCGCCTGCGGCATCGCTGAGGGCGGTTTCGGCGGTGAGTTTGCCTTGGTTGAGAAAGAGGGAATTGGCGGCGATAGAGAGGTTTCCGGCTTGTCCAGAGGGGCTACTGACGGTTACGGATGCCCCATCTTGGACGGACATTCGCCCAGTTTCAACGGTTAAGTCGCCGGCTGTCCCCCCGTCGGTGGCTTCAACGGATAATCCGCCTTCTCCGTTTAAGTCTACCGAGTCGCTGGCGTTAACGGTTAAGCTTCCGGCTTTCCCCCTTTGGGTGGATGCGGAAATTAGACTGTTATTGACTGTTAACGTGTCTAAGCCTTGTAAGGTAATATCTTCACTGATACCGGAAATGTTAGAGGCTGAAATTTGCGATCGCGCATTCAAGTTTAACTGTTCGGTATTTATCGTCACTCCCCCAGCCTTACCGCCTTCAGAAGTAGCTTCAACCGATAGGCGAGAGTTGTTGACAGATACTGACTCAACTGGATTTTCGCCTGCATTAATACTGAGACTTCCGGCTGTTCCTGTTTGTGTCGAAGCTGATATTTCACTATTATTGGTTAACTGTACGTTCTCTAATCCTTGTAAAATAATGTCTTGACTTTCACCAGAAATGTTGGAGGCTGAAAGCTGCGAGTTTTCACTTAAGCTTAACTGTTGAGTATTAACCGTCAAACCCCCAGCCTTACCACCTTCACCAGTAGCTTCCACCGATAGGCGAGAGTTGTTGACAGATACCGACTCAACCGGATTTTCGCCTGCATTAATACTGAGACTTCCGGCTGTTCCGGTTTCTGTCGAGGCTGATATTTCACTATTATTGGTTAACTGTACGTTCTCTAACCCTTGTAAAATAATGTCTTGACTTTCACCAGAAATGTTGGAGGCTGAAAGCTGCGATCGCGCATTCAAGTTTAACTGTTGAGTATTTATCGTCACTCCCCCAGCTTTCCCACCTTCAGAGGTTGCTTCAACCGATAGGCGACTGTTATCACTTACTTGCACCGAATTAGCCGGATTGGAGTTAGCATTAATGGTTAAGCTTCCCGCTTCACCGGTTTGAGTCGAGGCGGATATGGCACTATTGTTGCTAATTGTCAAGGTATCCAACCCTTCGAGGATAATACCCTCACTGCGACTAAAACTATTAGAGGCTAATATTTTTGCATCATTTTCCAGGGTTAACTGCTGGGTATTGAGACGAACTTCTCCCGCATTACCACTATCTGTAGCCGCCGCCGATAGTTCGACACCATCAGTGAGGGTAAGTTGGCGAGTCGTGACGAGTACATTACCCGCATCCCCTGTACTGCGGCTTTCTACCGCTAACCGCCCTTGTCCAGCAATCGTAATCGCTTGGGGCGCACTCAGGATTAAATTACCGCCTGTACCACTCCCAGAGGTAGAAGCCGAGACTTGGGAATTGGGCGCTAGGGTAATGTCTAGGGTGGATTCATCCTGATAGGGGTTCAGGGTTAAGGTTCCGGCTGGGGTTTGTCCCTCAGTTTCAGCAAAGACACCGACAATTCCGGCTAAGTTCATCGTGGAGGCATTTAAAGTGATACTACCACCCCCCTCTGTATTAGTAGCGGTATCGGTGGCGGTGGCGGTAATTCGGGCGGTGTCGGAGAGAGTTAAGGTTGGGGTATTGATAATAATGTTTCCGGCTTTGCCCGCATCATTAGTTTGGACAGACAGAACTGGGGAAAAATCATCCACACCGATACCCAGATTTACCTCGGTGGGAGCATTAATTTCAATTGTGCCACTATCGCCACTGCCATCGGTAAAGGCAAATATTTTTGCTCCCCTGGCAAGGGTTAAGGTAGAAGTGTCTAGGGTAATTTCTCCGGCGTTTCCTTCTCCTGTGGTTGAGCTGGAAAGTTCTGTTTGTTGGATGTTTAAGTCAGTGCTGGTAATCTCAATATTGCCAGCTTGTGCTGCGCCTGCGGTTTCTGTGGTAATCGTGCCTTCTCCCTGAATCGTGATCGCATCTGGCGCTTTTATCTTGATGTTTCCCCCGGTTGCTTGGTTAAAGGGGGAATCAGTGGAAGCGGAAATAGAGGTTCTTGGTGCCAGGTTAATCGTGAGATTTTCGTGGGTGGGGTGGGATTGAAGGGTAATATTTCCCGCCTTGCCAGAACTTTCTGTGGTGGTGGCGATGTTGGCGTCGTTTTGTAGGGTTAATTCTGGGGTGGTGAGGGTAATGTCTCCGGCTGAACCCCCCGCCGTAGAATTGGCACGGATGGCGCTATCACCGTTCAGTTGTATAAAGTCGGTGGCATTAATTCTGACATCTCCAGCCATACCCGTACTCCTGGTTTCGGCACTAATTCTAGCGCCATTGGTCAAAGATAAAGAGCCACTCTCAATCTCCACACCCTTAGAATTCCCCTGAGCTTCCGATTCCACTTGACTGAAAACACCACTGACTCTTCCTCGACGACTTTCCCCATCCAATAAGACATTATCCGTCGCCCGAATCACTACCTTGCCTGCATCTCCTTCTCCTCTGGTTGAGGCAGAAATTGCAGCGCCATTGGTCAAAGATAAAGA
>NZ_JAVJQN010000123.1:0-51974 GCF_040218245.1 Coleofasciculus sp. E1-EBD-02
TCAAAGAAGCTTCGCCTTTAATTGGAATTATGCATTCATTAAAAGAAGAATTGCATCAAATATTTGAAGAAAGTCAAAACCTGGGAGAGGGAACTTTAAAATTAATTGATTGGTTAGACAAGGCTCAAATTTACTATAAAAAAAGTGTATCAGCAATCAAACGATGGTTTGCCGAAGTCGTGGGTTATTTTGAAAGTAGAACAACAAATGGAGTGGTTGAAGGAGTTAACAATAAATTGAAACTATTAAAATGGTGTGGATTTGGCTTCATGAACTTTAATAATTTTACAATACGCGCTTTACTTCTGTGGCATTATCCTAACGGTTTAGCACACTAAGTACGGAAGAACCATTTTCCAGTGAATGACTTTTTTGCTCTGATCCGCTCCTACTATAACCAGCGCAGTATCAATCCAGAGTATCAACGTTTAACATGGATTCTTTTGGGAGTTGTCACCCCCTCAGATTTAATTACTGATTACTACAGAACCCCCTTTAATATTGGTCAGGCGATTCAACTGGAGGGCTTTAAAGAGCATGAAGCCCAACCTTTGCTGCAAGGATTGACTGACAAAGTGAGCAGTCCTCAAACCGTTCTCAAAGAGATTTTATCCTGGACAAGTGGTCAGCCTTTTTTGACACAGAAGCTCTGTAAACTGATCCGCAGTGCTTCAGTGGGTATCCCGACTAACAGAGAAGCTGAATGGATAGACAATTTAGTGCGATCGCGGGTTATCGAGAATTGGGAATCTCAGGACGAACCCGAACATTTGAGGACGATTCGCGATCGCCTCCTCAATAGTAAGCGATCGGTTCGGCTACTAGAACTCTATCGACAAATTTTGTGTCAAGCAGAAGTCGCCTCAGTGGATAGTCTAGAAGAAAGGGAGTTGCTTTTGTCGGGAATAGTTATTAAGGAACAGGGTTCTCTGAGAGTTCATAACCGTATTTATGAATTGATCTTTGACCAGAGTTGGATTGATCTGCACCTCAACCCAAACTCAAAGTGGGACTAGACGAATTTTGGGTAAGATCCCCGACTTCTTCAAGAAGTCGGGGAGCTCAAAGCAGGAACTAATCTGGGAAGGCGAATCCGGTTCTGGGATCGCGGATAAACAACCCTAGCACTAAAGAGTCCATCACCGTGTCCCATACAGGGTTCAAACGCTCTGCATCATCTACCCAGTAGTCAAATGTAATCAAACATTGAACGCCAGAACCTAACCCAATGCAGATGCGGGAATAGGCGTCGCGGTTTTCGTTAGGGTCAATAAATTTGAATTGAGTCCAAACGATGCGGGCGGTTTGGCGCTTTAGTTCAATAATTTCGCCCTTCTCCGTTATATTCCGCTCATCATCTCGAACCACTCGCTTTAATAAAGAAACCAGGGGAAATTCAGCCCAGTCGCCTGGGGGGAGTAGATTATAGGACGCTTCTAAGCGACAATCATCGTTGGGTGGCTTGTTGTCCAGAAACCGAAACGATTTGGTATCCGGTTCAAAATGCCAATCTTCGGGAACATCAAAGCGTAATGCTCCTCGCCCTGCTACGAAGATCCGATGTCCTGGCTTGGATGTCCAGTTGTGGTCTTCGTTTAGCTCTAGGGTTTCCTTGATCCATTGGAGATTGTGCTTTTTGCGCTTAGCCATAGCCGATCGCCTAGATGAAAACCACATTTAACTATTGATGGTAACACTATCTCTGGCTCCCAGAAAGGGTGGGCTAGGTTTCTACACCATTTCCGTCTATGGATGGAGGTGTGCAAAAACTGATACGGTTAAGCACTAGCCGAAAGACTCCGAAATCCTTATTCTGGATTAATGGCAGTGAGTGCGAATGATCAGTGCTGAGGACAAGTAACTAATGGGACGAATCTTTATTTCTGCCGGACACGGAGGAATTGAACAAGGGGGACGCGATCTAGGGGCGATCGCAGGCGGTACAACGGAAGCTCAACAGATGATTCTGCTACGGGATCAGATTGTCCCGGAGTTGCGATCGCGTGGCTTTGAGGTTCTCTCTGTCCCCGATGACTTGAGTTCAACTGAATCAATCCAATGGATTAATGCTCGTTCTCGCCCCGGCGATGTGGCGCTGGAAATTCATGCGGGTTCTTCCCCGAATCCCAGTGTCCGAGGAACGGCGGTTTACTACATCGCCAATAACACCGAACGCAAAAATCATGCGGAACTGATCCTCCTCGCACTGCTGCGACGCCTTCCCCAATTGCCAAACCGAGGCGCGAAGCAGGATACGGCGACAGGAATGGGGTTTCTGTCATTTACCCGCGATACGATTCTTCCGTCGCTGCTGATGGAGGTTGGCTATCTCACCAATCCAGAGGATCGCTTTATTATTCAAAATCGCCGCCGCGAAATGGCGTTAGGGATTGCGGATGGACTAGCGGCGTGGAGTCGAGCGGTTTCGGGAACGGAACCGGGAGGAAATGGAACGGATGTTACTTATCCTTCGATTAATATCAAGATTAATAATCAAACGTATGGAGAGCAAGGCATTATTGTCAATAACAATGCCTATATTCCGATTGACTTAGCCGATCGCTTGGGTGTGGATTTAACCACGATTCCCGGTATTCGTCGCCTCCAGTATCGGGGAGTGGTTTATGTCAAAGCCATTGAATTGCGAGATTATAATATTTCAGTGGGTTGGGATGCGGCGACACGGACGGTGATTTTGCGTTCAATTTTGCAAATTTGTCCGGGTCAAATTGACCGAATTATGGCACATGGGAATACATCAGAAGTGCAGTTAATGATGTTTCTCAAAGCTAATAATGAAGACGCCCTGGCTCAGTTTCCCGACTTACCCAAGCTTTACCGCGAAGAAGCCGCCATTGAGGGGGTGAATTATGATATTGCGTTTTCTCAAGCCATGGTGGAAACGAATTTCCTCCGTTTTGGCGGTGACTTAAAACCCAGTCAAAATAATTTTGGCGGCTTAGGATCAGTCGGGGGTGATCCGGAGGGGGCGACATTCCCCAGCGCCAGATTAGGAGTTCGCGCCCATATCCAACAATTAAAAGCCTACGCCAGTTTAGAACCTTTGGTACAAGAAGTAGTTAGTCCTCGGTTTCGCTTTGTCACTCGTGGGATTGCACCCCTCGTCCAGCAGTTGAGCGGACGGTGGTCGGCTGATTTGAATTATGGCGATCGGATTATGGCTGTTCTCCGCCGTCTCTATGAATCAGCCGGCTTTTTCTAAGGGTGAGTAGTCCTCAAACCTTTACGAATGACAAATGACGATCTCTACCGTTAACTTTTGTTGTGTCCACATACTTAGATTATGACCAGTCCAAAACTTTAGTTACCTCCTTAGTTAGCGTTATTGGGTCAAAGGGTTTAGCAATAACTCCAGCAATACCCAATTGATCAAATTGAGTGATGTCGTTGTTAAACACTTTTGCCGTGAGTAAAATCACGGGAATTTTTTTGGTGCTGGGAGACTTTCGTAACTCTTTCAATAGGGTTAACCCATCCATATCTGGCATCATCACATCCAAGAGAATCGCATCAGGTTGTTCAGTTTGGGCTAACTGTAGTCCTTTCTTGCCGGATTCAGCCGTGATTACTTGCCAGTTGCCAATCGTTTCCAGGCAAGCTTGGATCACTAAGCAAAGATTGGGTTCATCGTCAATGACTAGGATACATTTGGTAGACATAAAGGGAAATAGTTTTCAGGTTTGATTGTATAAAAGCAGGTTTAATGATTATCGTTATCCCAGTCCCAATACCCCATTGGTTTTATTGTTAATTTATCGGTGGGGAGGGCGGGTTTTGTTGTTCATTTATCGGTGACTATCTAATTGAAGCCCTAAACCCGCCCCTACAAATTTTTCCTAAACCCGCCCCTAGACCTACACAAGTATACAAGAATTATTGCTTATTACTGATTACTTGTTTCCTCCTGATTAATTTTCTCTATTTGACGGGCAAAATGGGTTTCTCGATACTGCAATGATCGCGCTAATTCTAGACCTTTTTGAAAAGCGTCTAAGGCTTGGGCATACTTGTTTTGGGTGAGATAAATCTGACCCATTTGATCGTAAGCCTGCATCAAGCCATAATAATTGTAGGACTGTTGTTCCACAATAATCAATGTTTCGTAAACCTGGAGTGCATAGTCGGGTTGGTCGTAAGATAAATAGAGTTGGGCTAATTTTTCGAGTGCATCACTGGCATAAGCAAACTGTTGCGATGACCAAGCGAGTGCATAAGCTTCTTGGTAGCTTTGAGAGGCTTGTTCGGGTTGATTCAGGGCTTCGTAGTCGGCACCAATCCCAATTTTTAGGGCGGGAATTTGAGTATAGTTTTCTTGGTTGAGATAACTTTCCACTAACCGTTCCTTGATCCGCAGGGCGTTTTCGGGTTCCTGGGATTGTTTATAAATGTTGAGCAATTCTTGTAGATAGTTAACCTCCGCCACGCGATCGCGCCTTGCTTGAGCTATTGCTAGTAATTCTTCATAAATGGCGGCGGCTTGGGGATAATCAAACCAAGCTAAGTGGAGTTGGGCGATTGTTTCTAAGGTTTCGGCTTGAGTTTCCAGATCACCTTGTTGACGAGCATCGGCTAAAATTTGCTCATAGATAGCTAGGGCGTTTCTGGGAACTCGTACCTGTTGATAAGCTTGACCTAATGCACCTAAAAGTTCGGGATCTAACTCTCCTTCTTCTTCAGCGTTTTGCTGAATCGTTTCTAAGCGTTTAGTAATTAACTGTACCTGGGATTTCGCATTCCGACTCCAAGCAATTTCACCCACGCGCCCTAGGGTTTTAACTTCTTCTAATCGTCCACCCAAGACTCGCCGTAACCGAATTTCTCGATACCAGATATCAAACGCCTCTTCTAGATTTCCCGCCCTCAATTCGGCGGCGGCTTGATTATTCAGTTGATTTAGATCTTCCCTCAGTCGGCGGCGTTCTAAGGGGCTTAAAGGGCGTTCTACGGGGGGATTGGGAAGCAGGGGATCACCAGTGGTATCCAGTTCTAGGGGATTGGGTGGATTTGTTTCAGCGGGTTGGGCTAATGTTCCACCACTTAACCCTAACCAGAGCGTCGCTATGCAAAAGATTAGTTTAACTTTTCTCATTAATTTAAGCTGTATAAGATGCAACACTGTTTTAAGGAGAGCCAGGAAATAAATTTCCGGCTGAAAGCTAAAGTAAGCTAAAGCTTACTACATTAAAGACTTTTAACCCGTTTGAACGGGACGTGAGCTTTTAGCCCATAGACGCAAAGTGGCTTCTCTTCGAGAACTTTAGTTCAGAGCTTAAGTCTGATTAATTATTATCTTATCTACCAACGTAATCACCATTGACGATTAAAATCAACTTAGAGTTTCTCAAGGAAACGCCTACCCTAAGACGTTTGACATTTTTTATGATTCAGCGATTAACACAAAAGCCATTAAAAGTCAATAGATTTCGCCCCCTATTATCTCGACTCTTCGTCGTGGCGATCGCGCTATTGACTCTGTTGACGACAAGCTGTAGTCCCTCTACCGCTAGAACCGCCGAACAGCGCACGTTTCTGGATTTATCTTTGGACTTTTTGGCGGAGTATCAACTGCCCAAACCGATGAGGTTTGAGGATACTCCCGTTGGCGGCTTATCCGCCCTCTCCTATGATCGGGATCGCGATCGCTTTTTGGCACTGTCCGATGATCGGTCAAATCTCGCACCCGCCCGATTTTACACCCTGGCGCTGACGATTAACCGCGACTCAGCCGGAGAAATTGGGATTGAATCCGTCACTGTGGAGGATGTAACCGTTCTCAAAGACGAAAACGGCAAACCCTATCCGGCGGGAACCATTGACCCCGAAGGCATCGCCCTATCCGGTAAAGGTGGCGTATTTATTTCCACTGAAGGGGTTCCTAGTCAGGGAATTGAACCCTTTATTCAAGAATTTGACCGCCAAACGGGGCAACCGTTGCAACGCTTGCGAATTCCTGACCGCTTTCTCCCGAATAATACTACAGAAGAGGAACAAGTTCCCCGTGGCGTACAAGAGAACCTAGGCTTTGAAGCATTAACCTTAGAACCAATTACGTTAGCGGCGGCGAGTGGCGATCCTTTTCGCCTATTTACAGCAACGGAATCCGCGTTAATTCAAGATAGTTTACCCCCAGATTCAGACGAGGTTCCCCGAATTCGGCTGCTGCATTATTTAATCAGCGATATTGCGCCACCCATGCTAGTAGCGGAACATTTGTATCCACTGGCTCCCGCCCCCAAAGGGACAATTGATTATGGCTTATCGGAATTAGTGGCATTAGATACAGAAGGTCACTTTCTGAGTTTAGAACGGAGTTATGGGTTGTTTGGACTCAGCGCCCAAATTTATCAACTAACCCTGGGTGGGGCAACCGATACATCTAATGTTGCCAGTCTCAAGGGGAATATTTCTCGCCTTGATCCGGTGAAGAAAAAATTGCTCCTTGATTTGAGTACTTTGGGAATTTATTTAGATAATCTGGAAGGGATGACCCTAGGTTCACGGTTGCCAGATGGGAGTCAGAGTTTGGTATTAGTCAGTGATGATAATTTTAATCAAACACAGATTACGCAGTTTCTTTTGTTTCGATTAAACCTGAATAAGTCGAATTGAGCTAAATTGTAGTGGCGTGACACAACTAATTAGCTCTCTTCCTCTCTCCCCTTCTCCTTGTCAACCTCAATTATAAAATTAAAGCCATAGCAGGTTGACAAGATGAAATAAATGTGCGTTATTTTCAGTTTCCCCCCCACTGCCGACAAACCCCTTAAAATGAAAAGACAGCTAATTGTTTAGATTTGTATAGCCAACTCAGGTATAGAACGATATATGGCTGCTGCCGTTTTAATCGAGAACCTAAAAAAATACTACGGGGATGTCGAAGCCGTGAAGGACATCTCCCTGAACGTCGAACCGGGCGAGATTTTTGGCTTACTCGGTCCAAATGGGGCGGGGAAAACCACAACGATTCGCTGTCTGTGTACCTTAAGTAAACCCGACGCGGGTAAGATTGAGGTATCGGGAATTTCTGCGATCGCAAATCCTAGAGCCGTCCGCCGTCGCATTGGTTATGTCGCCCAGGAAGTGGCATTAGACAAGGTGTTGACAGGGCGCGAGTTACTGCAACTACAAGCGGATTTATATCACCTACCTAGCAACATTGCCAAAGAGCGGGTCAATACCATGATAGAGGTGTTGGGCTTGCAGGAGTATGCCGATAAAAAGACAGGAACCTACTCCGGCGGAATCCGCAAGCGTCTGGATTTAGCCTCCGGCTTACTCCATAAACCCGATGTGTTAGTTCTCGATGAACCCACCGTGGGATTGGATATCGAGAGTCGGGTGGTGGTGTGGAATTTCCTGCGTCAATTGCAAAACGCTGGCACAACCATATTTATTACCAGCCACTATTTGGAAGAAGTAGATATTTTAGCCGATCGCGTGGCAATTATCGACAAAGGGGTAGTCATTGCTGAAGGTACGCCCTCTCAGTTAAAGGATAACGTAGGAGGCGATCGCATAACCCTCCGCATCCGGGAATTCTCGCCTATGGAAGAAGCCCAAAATGCCAAGGAAAAGCTGGAGGTGTTACCCTTTGTCCAAGAAGTGATTATTAATACGGCGCAAGGAAATTCCCTTAACTTAGTCGTCAAACCCCAAAGTGACGCATTGACAAACATTCAGCAATCCTTAAAAGATGCCGGATTACCCATCTTTGGCATTGCCCAATCCCGACCTAGTTTAGATGATGTCTACCTAGCCGCCACGGGTCAAACCTTAATGGATGCTGAACTCGCGGCGGCGGGAACGCGAGATGTGAAGGCAGAGAAAAAGCAACGGATGAAGGAATGATGAGATGAGAGGGAGATGGGGGAGATGGGGGAGATGGGGGAGATAGGGGAGATGGGGGAACACCTCGACTTCGCTCGGTGTGTCAGATGGGGGAAATTATGTAGGGGCGGGTTTCACTACTATCGTTTGAAATGGTGCGTTACGCTACGCTAACGCACCCTACACCCACCTGTTCCCTGTTCCCTGTTCCCTGTTCCCTGTTCCCTCTTCTTAGACCAATGACCAATAACCAATAACCAATAACATTATGAGTGGAACTGTAACACCATCAAAACCGGAAATTAATTGGCAACCCGACGTGGTAAGTCAAGTCCCCGTCAGCGACAAAGCAGGTGTCGGTGAATTTGTCCAAGAAACCTTGGCACTCACTAAACGCCTATTTATCCAATTACAACGACGCCCCTCTACCTTAATTGCTGGCGTGATTCAGCCGTTGATGTGGCTGATTCTGTTTGGGGCGTTATTTCAAAATGCGCCAAAAGGACTCTTTGGTGAAAGCTTATCATACGCCCAATTCCTGAGTGCGGGTGTCATTGTATTTACCGCCTTCGCGGGTGCGCTAAATGCTGGCTTACCCGTGATGTTTGACCGGGAATTTGGCTTCCTTAATCGCTTACTTGTTGCACCTCTGGCGTCTCGCTTCTCCATTGTCGCCGCATCCGCTATCTATATTGTCGCCCTCAGCTTTATCCAAGCCGTGGTGATTGTCGCCGCTAGTGCAGTTATGGGTGCGGGTGTTCCCAATATAGCCGGACTGGGTGCGATCGCGCTGATTGTTTTCTTGCTGGTAATCGGGATGACAGCATTAAGTTTAGGACTCGCCTTTGTGCTTCCGGGTCATATTGAACTCATTGCCGTCATTTTTGTCACCAACTTACCCCTGTTATTTGCCAGCACTGCTCTAGCGCCGCTATCCTTTATGCCAAAATGGTTACAGCTTGTCGCCAGTCTCAATCCCTTAAGTTATGCGATTGAACCGATTCGCTATCTCTACCTCCATGGGAATTGGTCGTTAGGCAGTGTGGTTATGGAAGCACCTTGGGCGTCAATTACATTTGGTGGGGCTATTTTAGTCCTGTTTGCCTTTGCCGCCGCCGCGTTAGTTCTGATTAGTCCATTGCTTCGGCGTCGATTTGCCTAATAGCATTAAAACTTGTAGGGTGGGCATTGCCCACCCACTTTAATAGGACTTACGCAAAGGCTCGATATGTAGGGTGCGTTAGCGAAGCGTAACGCACCGCAAGCCACCATCTGTGGTGTAGCTGCGTAAGTCCTGTTTAATTGAAATAGTCAACATACGTTTTCTAGAGGAATTAGCACCATCGTGGAACTTTGGACAGCGCTAGGCGTTTCTATCCTCAACGATTTACTTTTAAAGGATATTCTCCTGAAACTGGGGAAAGAAGCGTTAGAAGACTATGTAAAAGATTTTTTCAAAGACTGTATTAAAACTGGGGTACAATCTGCCCAACCCGATGTCCTGAAAAAAGCCCTCGGTGAGGCTTTACAGCAATTCCTCAAACTCATCGAATATGAATTACTTTTCTATGTAACTGAAGCCGAAGTTCGAGACAACTATCAAATAGTAATTGAACAGTTTATCAAAGACGATGACGTTAAACCCCTGTTAGGAAAAGCCTTTGAAAAAGATTGTCGCGCCATCGACGCCAATCAATTAAGTACAATTTGGGTGCAGCGCTATTCACCTGATATGCCAACTGGGTTTAACTGGGAGGAGATTACCAAACCCTATCTCAAAGAAGTTAAAAGCATTGTCCGCAATTCGCCAGAGTTAAAGGAACTGTTAAAATTAGAGATTCTGGAATCTATTGAACAACAAGGGCGAGAAAATGCCGGAATTCCTCCCGATTTTAATCCAACCAAATATCAAGAAGGCTTACGGGAACGCTACAGCAACTTAAACCTATCCAGTTTAGATACCACAGGCTGCGCCTATAACCAACTGAAACTCTGGCGACTCTTCATCCCGCAAAATGTGCGACAAGTTCATCAGGGATTACCCCAAGTCTATGAACTCCCCAAAGAACATCAACGGCGACTGCGAGAAAGTAATCAACTTGACGGGGATGTGTCTCTGGAAGAGTTAACCGAATATAAACAGGTTTATTCTCAACAGTCAATTCGTCCGATTGGGGAAATTATTAACGATAAAGATAACTATCCCTATCTGGTGATTCTCGGTGATCCGGGTTCTGGCAAGTCTACCTTGTTGCAATATTTGGCATTAGATTGGGCAAATTCTACACCCAATGACGCCAGTTTACAGCCGATTCCCCTGCTGATTGAATTACGCACCTATATGCGGAATCGCGATGCGGGACAATGTAAGAATTTCCTGGAATTTTTCCATGATAGCAGTGGGATTGTCTGTCATCTGAATCAGCATCAATTGGTGGAACAGTTAAAAGCTGGAAATGCTTTGGTGATGTTTGATGGCTTGGATGAAGTATTTGATCCGGGAAAACGGGAGGATGTAATTACCGATATTCATCGCTTTACCAATGATTATCCTGATGTGCGGGTAATTGTTACGTCTCGCGTGATTGGCTATAAACCGCAGCGGTTACGAGATGCCCAGTTTTATCATTTTATGTTACAAGATTTGGAGGCAGATCAGATTCAGGAATTTATTACCCGTTGGCATGATTTAACCTTTACTAATCAAGTAGATAAACAGAGGAAGCAGGAACGGCTGCAACGGGCAATTGATACCTCAAAAGCGATTCGCGAACTGGCTGGAAATCCGTTGCTATTGACAATGATGGCAATATTAAATCGCAATCAGGAATTGCCCAGAGATCGACCGGAATTATATAATCAAGCCTCGCGAGTATTGCTGCATCAATGGGATGTGGAACGGGCGTTAGTCGAACATCAGCAGTTAGAGATTCAAACCATTGATTATAAAGATAAGCAGGCGATGTTGCGTCAGGTAGCTTATCAGATGCAAGCAGCAGAGAAAGGGTTGGCGGGTAATCTGATTGCGGCGGATGAGTTAGAAGGAATTTTGACGGATTATCTGAAAACCCTCGATATCAATAATTCCAGGGCGGTGGCGAGGGTGATGATTAAGCAACTGCGGGAACGGAATTTTATCTTATGTTTCATGGGGGCGGATTATTATGCCTTTGTGCATCGGACATTTTTGGAGTATTTTTGTGCTTGGGAATATGTTTGGCAGTTTGAGAAGGAACGAACACTTTCTCTGGAGGAGTTGAAAACTGAGGTTTTTGGTAAGCATTGGCAGGATGAGTCTTGGCATGAAGTGTTACGGCTGATTGTGGGGATGCTTGAACCAAAGTTAGCTGGGGAGATTATAGATTATTTAAGGAATCAGTCGGGGGAAGCGGAAAAGTTTATTAATGTGTTTCTAGCGGCGGATTGTCTGTCTGAGGTGAGGAATCGTTTGGTTATCGTATCGACAGCGAATCAATTACTGAATCAGATTAAAGGGTTAATTCAGTATGACTTACCTTATTGTTACGAACATTATGGAGAGGATTTCAAATTAGTTCGGGAAATTCGCACCCAAGCGGTTGCTGCCATTGCGACAACCTGGCATGATTCTCCAGACACTTTAGCTTGGCTGAAACAAAAAGTCGAATCTGATGACGATGAAAATGTGCAACTTTCAGCCATGCAAGAATTAGCCAGAGGCTGGAAAGATGACCCCACTACCTTACACATTCTCAAGCAAAAAGCCCAATCTGATGAGAATTGGGTTGTGCGAGGTGCAGCAGTGCGACAACTAGCCAAAGGCTGGCATGATTCCCCAAAGACTTTACCTATCCTCAAACAAAAAGCCCAATCTGATGACGATTCGGCTGTTCGGCGTGCAGCGGTGCAAGAATTAGCCAAAGGCTGGAAAGATGACCCAGATACCTTACCTATCTTCAAGCAAAAAGCCCAATTTGATGACGATAGGTATGTGCGACGTGCCGCCGTGCAAGAATTAGCCAAAGGCTGGAAAGATGACCCAGATACCTTACCTTGGCTCAAAGAAAAAGCCCAATCTGATGACGATTGGTATGTGCGACGTGCAGCAGTGCAAGAATTAGCCAAAGGCTGGAAAGATGACCCAGACACCTTACCGATTCTCAAACAAAAAGCTCAATCTGATGACGATGGGGATGTGCGAGATGCCGCCGTGGAAGAAATAGCCAAAGGCTGGAAAGATGACCCAGATACCTTACCTTGGCTCAAACAAAAAGCCCAATCTAATGACGATAGGAATGTGCGATATGCCGCAGTGCAAGAAATAGCCCAAGGCTGGAAAGATGAGCCATGGCTATTTGAATTATTACGCGATCGCGCCCTTAATGATCCCTTTGTGCGTGAGAACGACTGGCAAGACAATCCTCGGCAATTAGCACTTGATATCATTATCAAACAATATCCTAACCATCCCCAGACTCTACCCTTGCTGCGCGACAGAGCCGAAAATGATCCTGATGATAAAGTTAGAGAGTTTGCCCAGAAAAAATTGGCACAATTAAAGTTAAGTCTGTAGGGGCGGGTTTCACGACTATCTTTTGGGTTACAAAGGTGCGTTACGCTACCCTACCCTTCGGGAACGCTACGCGAACGCTAACGCACCCTACACCCGCCCCGACTCAGGTGTCTAGACTTCCTGTTAAAAGAAAGGGCGATCCGATAAAATTAAATTGACACAGTTGTCAATTTGTGCAAGCGGGTCGCCCCTACCGGGAATTAAAAGAGCGATCGCTCTCGAAACGTGTTAAGAAAGAGATGGCTGATGATAGCGATCGGGAAAAATCCCAGATAAAAATAATTAGAGACGCTATAGTAGGGTCACGGCACTGCCCATTGGTATCAACTTAAGGTGCAAACTAATACTGACAAGGTTTTAAGCTGTGTCTGTCTACTCCTTGACATTTTCCCCCTCATCCCCTAACCCCTTCTCCACCCCCCTTCCCCCTACAAGAGGGGGGAGGACAGAGGATGCTTCGCTTTTGTTGCACGGGAGAAGGGGAACCGGATTCTCTTGCTCCCCTCTTGCTCCCCTCTCCCAAGCTTGGGAGAGGGGCTGGGGGTGAGGGGTTTAGCTTAAGTTGACACGGATGAGCACTGCCGTACCCTTATCGGTAGAACTACCGTATCCTGATGGAAATCTAATTATAATTTCTAAAAAAACAGGTTAATTGCCATGAAGATCAGCACCCTATTGACTCCGGCACTCACCTCAACCCTGTTCGCTTCCCTAGCGTTAGGTGTGGTTGTTAGCATATCAGCCATTATCCCGGAATCCGCGATCGCACAATCAACTGAGCGGGTGAATCCCCTAGAAGATATAAATAATCGCCAAAATGAGCGAGATTCACTCACGGGAACAACGGGTAACAGTGGCTTTAATGTCTTTGATTTTATCCATCGCTCCCGTTTAGGCGTTGATTCTGAGGCGTTTAACAGCGAACTGGATCAAAACTTAGACAATGCCACGCAAGAGTTCCGACAGCTACAACGAGAACGGTTAAGAAATCAACCCAATAACCCCTCGACTCCGGATGGGGGAGGCATTCGATAACTGGAAGTACAACCGTCCTGAAACCATTCCCAGGCAAAGCCTGGGAACAAGGTGGCTAGCTCATGCTAGCTAGGATATCCTTAGCATGAGAATCGGTTTTCACCTTCTCATCAACATAAGTGATCGTACCTTCACCGTTAATCACATAAGTGACGCGCTTGGAGTAACCACCGCCTTCAACATCAAAAGCTTTGGTCAGCGTGCCATCCGGATCAGCGAGCAATTGGAAAGGCAACCCATACTTCTCCTTAAATTGCTTATGGGATGTCTCATCATCCATGCTGACACCGAGAACAACCATATCTTTGCCTTGATATTCAGCGTAGTTGTCCCGGAAGCTTTGGGCTTCCTTGGTGCAACCTGGAGTATCGTCTTTGGGATAAAAATAGAGAACTACTGTTTTCCCCGCCAAGTCGGACAGGGAAACGGTATTCCCTGCATCATCTTTGGCGGTAAATGCCGGAGCTTTATCACCAACGCTTAAAGCCATAAGTCTTTTTCCCTGTGTTAACTACTTAACTATTCTTCATCCTACTACCTTCGGAACTTTGATTAAGTCTGGATGACGTGTAAGGGCAATCCGCATGGCATCCATTCACCACTCAAATCCACTCAAGTGACTCGATTTGCCCTCTCCGGTGAGGTTAAGATGAAAAGAAGCCTAAACCTAGGATTCACCAGCATTTCCACCAGCTAATCCAGTTGCGATGACATCCATTTCCTCTGAAAAAGCCCAGTCGGTTCACTATCCAGAGCGCACCATAAAACGCGCAGAACTTGCGTTGCGCTGTTTGCCCTTCCAGTTAACCTTGTACAAGGAGATGCGTTCAACCAGTGTTTCCCTGCTGGCGATCGCGACGCAAAAAGGGATAGAACAGGGCTATACTAAAAGTCCCTTATCCGAGTTAGCCGCCGAACGTGATTTACTGTGGTTGATTCAAGTCGGCGTTTTGCGGCGAGAAGTTGATGGTCAAGGTATTACCGACAGTTTTCGTCTCACACCCTTGGGTCGTCAACTGGTGGAAAAATGGGCAAGCCGAGGCGAGTCATTACCTCCGCCATCCCTATGGGATCGCATCGCTCACGCCTGGAACCGTTGGTTACGATTACCAATCTAAATTCATAGTCTGAGGGTTGCTTCTATTCGTTCTGATTACCCGATAACTCTTAACCCGCTTTATGAAATCGCTGATGGTGGTGGGAACAACCTCCCACGCAGGAAAATCCTTTATTACTACTGCCTTGTGCCGTATTCTTTCCCGGCGCGGTTGGCGTGTGGCTCCGTTTAAGGGACAAAATATGGCGCTCAACGCTTATGTCACCCCCAATGGAGGCGAAATTGGACATGCTCAAGCGGTTCAAGCTTGGGCGGCTGATGTGACGCCCTGTGTCGAAATGAACCCGATTTTACTTAAACCCCAGGGGGATATGACCTCTCAAGTCATTCTCATGGGTCAAGTGGCGGGTAAAGTCGGCGCTGCGGATTATTATGAACAGTACTTCGATCGGGGTTGGCAAGCGATTCAAGAGTCGCTGCGGCGTTTGAGTCATGAGTTTGATTTTGTGGTGTGTGAGGGTGCAGGGAGTCCAGCAGAAATTAATTTGAAGCACCGTGACTTAACCAATATGCGGGTAGCGAAGCATTTAAATGCACCAACGTTACTCGTAGTAGATATTGATCGGGGCGGCGCATTTGCTCATATTATTGGGACTCTAGAACTCTTAGAGCCGGATGAGCGAGCTTTAATTAAGGGTGTGGTGATTAATAAATTTAGAGGACAGCGATCGCTCTTAGAATCGGGAATTACTTGGCTCGAAGAACGCACCGGAATTCCTGTTATTGGCGTGATTCCCTGGATTAATGAGATCTTTCCCGCTGAAGACTCTTTGGCATTATTGGATCGCTACAATAAGAGAAAACGGGATAGTGAATTAACGGTGGCGGTAATTCGTTTTCCCCGCATCTCTAATTTTACTGACTTTGACGCCCTCGAAGCGGAATCAACGGTTAACGTTAAATATTTAGCACCGAATCAATCCCTGGGATACCCCGATGCCCTAATTTTGCCAGGGACAAAAACTACGATTAGCGACTTACTCGTACTCCACAAAACAGGTATGCTCGAAGAAATTAAAAACTATGCCGCTGCGGGGGGTACAGTGTTAGGGATTTGTGGCGGGTTTCAAATGCTAGGTCAAACCCTACTTGATCCCGATGGCATTGAAGATGAACCGGGACAATATCAAGGGTTAGGATTATTACCGATTAAAACAATTATTACCGCCAGAAAAGTAGCACGTCAGCGTCTCGTAACCTCTAACTATCCCCAAGTCGGTTTACCTGTTTCGGGTTACGAAATCCATCAAGGGCGTTCTCGGCTGATTGACTCAGAAAGCACGGATAATAAATCTGCCTATCAACCCCTGTTTGATGACCCTGGTTTGGGGTTAGTCGATATCACTCAGTCCATTTGGGGAACCTATCTCCATGGTTTATTTGATAATGGTCCCTGGCGACGGGCGTGGTTGAATCAACTGCGACATCAACGCGGACTTCCGTCTTTGCCAACGGGTATTCCGGACTATCGAGAGCAGCGCGAAGTAGTGTTGAATTCTTTAGCAGATAGCGTAGAGGCTCATTTGGATTTAAGCACTATTATACCGAACTTGACGTAAGTTAATAGCAAACCTGTTCATGAGTGTTACCATTCGATTCTTACCCGATGATGTCACGATTAATGCAGAAGTGGGAGAACCGCTACTGCAAGTGGCTCAACGTGCTGGTGTTTTCATTCCTACCGGATGTCTGATGGGTTCCTGTCATGCTTGCGAGGTTGAGATTAACGACACAGAAACGATTTGTGCCTGTATCTCGGCTGTACCACCGGGTCAGGAACAGCTTACGATTAATCTCTATAGTGATCCAACCTGGTAAGTTATTGGTCATTTGTCATTTGTCATTTGTCATTTGTCATTTGTTGGGTTAAAAACAAGCTGTCAGTGTTGTTGCCAAAGTTGATAGCAAAGTGACGGTTTCTTAGAAAATACCCAGCCTGAGAGAGTCATTTCACTCCTGTGAATCACCATCAGGAGGATGCCATCCCCCACGAACCCAAAGGCGACGAGCTTTCACAATGGAACCATCATTATGATAATCATCATTCAAATCCAACCGTTCACAGGTGGCTCGACCCACGGAGGTTTTGCCAATGATTTTCAAACCATCCGCTGACCAAATGAAATGATCTGCCCATACCTGTATTCGTGGATTAAACAATTGAATTTCTTCTTGAGTAATTGGATCAATCCCTGTGACGAAATTGTAGCGATATCCATTACAACGCTGACAAGCTAACGCTAGATTTTCTAAATCATCAGTCCCTCCCAATGAACGAGGCATAATATGGTCAATCGCAAAATTAGCAGCACTGGCTTCTTCTGATGAGTGGCAATATTCACACAAATAGTTTGCCTTTTCCCGTACCTGTCGCCTAACATTATCATTCAACGTCATGATTCAGCGATAATACGGGCATTCAACAGGGTAAAGATACGATCTAATTCCAAAAGCCCACTGAGTTCAGCTTGTTCATCTTGATTAAGACTTACCTCTTTTTGGCGTTCAGAAAGCTCATCCAAACGAACTTGAAGGGCATCTGTGAATTTGAACAGATATAAATTGCGTACTCGCTGAATCTTAATGCCAGTTTCAACCCAGGATGAGGGTTGCACCATTGTTTGAGCAATCATTATGATCAGTGAATCTCTGTTTTCTGTTGACTATGATACTAGCTTAACCTAAACTTTCCCCCTACAGATGGAGGTTTAATAGTAGAGCCAGCGTAAGTCCCAATACGGCTCGGATACAGCATCTTTTAAAACGGTGTATCACATCGAGTCTGAAAACGCTGTAACGCCGCTAAAATGATGGAATAGATTTTACAGTAATCAACACCTCTGATCATGATTCGTCTGCCCACCCAATCCAATCCTCCCGATTCTCCCCGGCAAACTTTGCCGACTATGTATGATTTACCCAGTGATAATCCGGAGGACCCAGGATTGCCCGATGAGTTTCACTTTTTTCAACCGCTGCTACTCCTTTTAACCTTTCAACCAACTAATTGGAATTGGGAGCAGGTGTTTTCTGCCTGCGATTTGAATCTTTATTACGATGTTAATCATACTCACTGGTACAAACGTCCCGATTGGTTTGGCGTTGTCGGAATTCCTCGCTTATATGAACAGCGAGAGTTGCGCTTAAGTTATGTGATTTGGCAAGAGCAAATTAGTCCTTTTGTGGTGGTGGAGTTATTATCTCCGGGGACGGAGGATGAGGATTTGGGACGCACAGTACCCCAAGCCGGAAGTCCACCCTCAAAATGGCAAGTTTATGAAAAGATTTTGCGGGTGCCGTACTATGTAATTTTTAGCCGCTATACTTATGAACTGCAAATCTTCCATTTAGTTGAGGGGAATTATCAACGGGTGAATTTAACCGATAATCGGTTGGTCATACCCGAATTAGGGTTAAGCTTGGGATTATGGTCAGGACGGTTTCGGGAAATTAACGGACGTTGGTTGCGATGGATGACACCTTCCGGCGAGTTGATTCCCACGGATAATGAGCAGGCTGTATTTGCTGAACAACGGGCAATCGCTGCCGAAGAACGCGCCCAGCAGGAAGCTGAACTCGCTCGATTAGCTGAAGAACGCGCCCAGCAGGAAGCCCAACGCGCACAATTAGCCCAACAACAGGCACTCGCGGCTGAAGAACGCGCCCAACAATTGGCGCAACGGTTGCGAGAATTAGGGATTGATCCAGATAATGTGTAGGGCAAGATAAGCTGTCATGCATTTAAATTGGGGCTTGCTGCACAAAGCCGAAACCCTTAGCTATCAACACTTGGAGCCGTAGAGAAAGTTATTCATCTTCAAGGAAATGTGAGGCTTTCTGGTGGGCAATGCCCACCCTACTAGGCTGGCAAGCTTAAAGTTGTGGGTAAAATTTTTCTGGATCGCTACTCTCATAAGGGTTCCTTGAAAATACTTGACCACCGTTTTAAGCTTGCCAAGCCACTACGGGATATCAATGGTGTCATTGCACTAAAAGGCTTCATGAAAATCCAGGTTCTTGGCGAACACTGGTAAGTTAGTTATTATCGTTCGCTTTCGTTACTGCACTATGTCATCGACTGTATCCTCTACTCCCAGCCCCGCGATTCCGGTTGAGAAAATCCGTTATAACGATCAGGGGCTTGTCCCCGCCATTGTCCAGGATTATCTGGATGGTACGGTATTGATGATGGCGTGGATGAATCGGGAATCATTGCAGAAAACCCTGGAAACTGGGGAAACCTGGTTCTGGAGTCGATCGCGTCAGGAATTATGGCACAAAGGCGCAACATCGGGTCATTTGCAGCATGTGCGATCGCTCCGTTATGACTGTGATAGTGATACGCTGCTGATTGGTGTGGAACAGGTGGGGGATATTGCCTGTCATACCGGGGAACGCAGTTGTTTTCATCAGGTGGATGGGATAAAGGCTGCACCGCCTGCTGATACATTGTCTCAGGTGTTTGAGGTGATTTGCGATCGCCGAGATAATCCTACCCCTGAATCCTATACCTGTAAGCTATTTAATGGTGGGGATAATAAGATTCTTAAAAAGATTGGCGAAGAAGCCGCCGAGGTGGTAATGGCGTGCAAGGATGATGAGAAAGATGCGATCGCGTCGGAAGCGGCTGATTTGTTTTATCATACCCTAGTCGCCTTAGCGCATCATCAGATTGATGTGCGGGATGTTTATCGCAAGTTACAGGAGAGAAGGCGATAGCATCTGCCCGGAGTTCAAACTCCGGGCTAAGAACTCAAGTCCATTAAAATGGACTAACATCTCTTGGGTTTCACGACTCCTTTAAAATAGCTATCCCCAAAAATTTGCATGGCATCGGAGACAACCAATACAATCATCAATAAATTACTTCGGTTAATCAGTATTAAACATCTGATAGTAAACAGCAGCTTCACCAAAATTGCCATTATTTTAGCCACGACTGCTGGTTTATTAATTGGCGTAGTCGTGGATACTCCTCAAGCCGACGCCTCCATGACACCAACTCCCCTAATTGTTGATGATGATGGGAGCCAAGATGGGATGACAGCCTTAGCCTATATGCTGGCAAATCCTAAATTTGATATTCAGGCAATTACCATCGCCCAAGGCATTGCTCATCCTGAGATATTTGTGGATAATCTAGAACGGATGCTGGGGCGGTTAGACGTAACAGGTATCCCGATTGGAGTAGGTAGACCTGATCCCCTAGCCGGGAATAATGCCTTTCCAGAATTTATTCGGGATGAATCGGATACATTTTGGTCACCCTTTGTTACTCTACCAGAAACCGCGCCATCTGTTGAAAAAAGACCCGCAGCAGAACTCATTGTTGAGACAATCAAACAGTCACCAGAACCTGTCGCCATCTTAGCAACGAGTCCACTCACCAATATTGCCGAAGCGCTGCGGCTTGACCCGACAATCATTGATAATATATCGGTCATAGAAATCATGGGCGGTGCTGTATTTGTACCAGGAAATTTGTCGGTTTTGCCGTTTCCTCCCTTTTCCACCAACACGACAGCCGAATTTAATATTTGGGTTGATCCAGTCGCCGCGCAAGAGGTGTTTGAAGCTGGAGAACAAGGTTTGAACATTCAGTTGACGCCCCTGGATGCGACGAATAAAATTGAGTTTGATCGGGATGATTATCAGGCGTGGTTGGCGACAGGTACACCTGAGAGTATAATTGCCGCAGAATTTTTAGACTTTGCGCTCACCGTGATTCAAAGCGAAAATGATCCTAACCCAGTTTGGGATTTAGTTGCGGCGATTAACCTGAGTGAGCCAAATTTCTCTACGGAAACACCTTTGCATATTGAAGTTGATACGATGTCAGCTCCCGGAGCGACTCAGGGACAAACGAAGGTTATTCCTGATTTACCACCGAATGTTTGGGTATCTCTCAATCCAAGTTTCGACAATCTCCCCTTCAATTCGAGTCAAGTTTTCTCCTATCTAGAGACAAAATCTGTACCGGAACCTACCTCAGTTTTGGGCTGGTTAGCTATCGGGGTATTAGGGGCTTCTGTACTCAAGAAAAAGTAATTGGACTTGAGCGTTTCTCAGCCGTCTAAAATTACAAGTAACCAAGCATAGCGCTACGGGGATACGTTAGGACATTCCCCTTTTGCCTTTTGCCTTTTCAGCCAATTTGATTGCGTCTCTATTCAAGGAAGGTAGAGCCTCCCAAGAATCATTAGTTTAGAGCGATTAAATAGTGCGACAGTAAGCGTCGGGGCGGGTTTAGTTCAATCTGGGTGCAACCGAAAAGATAGTAGTGAAACCCGCCCCTACACTATTTCCCACTCAAAACTTACTTCCCTCCGTTATGCCACATACCGTGAAAACTAAGGTACAAAGAAAGGAGAAGGGGATGCTTGAGATTTTGCCTGTTGTGCTTGCTCCCATTCCTGGCGAATCTCACTATCGATTTCATCTTGGCGATCAAAATAATACACCATTGCTGCATGAGCTTCTGATCGCTTTAGATAAGGATGTTGACGGCACATTTCCTCAACTGACCAACCGTAAGCGAGGTAATCCATGGCAATTTGAGTCACGCGCACACGGGGTATCCGTTGCAATCGTGCTGATTCACCGTCTACTTTCTCAATATGGGGATAAATTACTCCTGATGTCATGGCATTACTGATCAAGATTAAGGCTTAGAATAACAATGATAGACGAACTCGCCTAGTCGAAAACGGTGCAAGAATTAAGTTAAGCGATCGCCTAAACTGATGAATCTGGATGTAATTGTTATCGGTAGCGGAATTGGTGGATTGACGGCGGGTGCTTTACTCGCCCGTTATGGGAAGCGGGTGCTAGTCTGTGAAAGCCATGGGATTCCCGGCGGTGCGGCGCATAGTTTCCACAGACGGGGGTTTGAGTTTGATTCGGGTCCTTCGTTTTATTGTGGATTAAGTCAGCAACGCCCCAGTCTTAACCCATTACGGCAAGTTTTGGATGTGCTGGGCGAGTCGTTACAAACGGTTGGTTATGACCCCCTAGGACATTACCATTTTCCCGAAGCTACGTTACCTGTGTACAGTGACGCCCAACGGTATCGGGAAGCCGTGGCGGAGATTACACCTCAAGGCGCGAAAGAATTAGCACAATTTGAAAAACGCCTGCTGTCTCTCTATGAAGGGTTGCGAGAGATTCCCACAATTGCATTGCGATCGGATTGGCAAGTGATTCCAGTTTTAGTCGGACGGTATTTACCCTCCCTCTTAAAATTACTGCCTCATCTGGGACTTGTCCAGAATTCCGTGGGCAAAGTCATGGATCAAACCGTGCGTGATCCCTGGGTGCGGCGGCTGATTGATGTGGAATGCTTTCTGTTATCGGGATTAAAGGCACAGGGAACGATCGCGCCTGAGGTAGCCTTTATGTTAGGGGAACGTTCTCGTGCAGGTGTGGAGTACCCCGTAGGCGGAAGTCGGGCGATTGTGGAGGCGTTGATACGGGGGTTAGAACGCTGGGGGGGTGAGTTACGCCTAAATGCCCATGTTGACCAAATTTTAGTCCAAGGGGGGAAAGCCGTTGGGGTACGATTGCAACGGGGAGAGGTGGTAAACGCCCCGGTGGTGATTTCTAATGCCACAATTTGGGATACCTACAGTCAGTTATTGCGCCCAGAGGATTTACCCAAAGCGTACCGGAAACAGTCCCTAGACACCCCAGCCGTCGAGAGTTTCATGCACCTACATTTAGGGATTCGGGCAGAGGGGTTAGACGGGTTGACGGGACATCATGTTGTGGTTCACGATGCCAATCGGGATATTACTGAACCCGGTAATACTTGCATGATTTCTATTCCTTCGGTATGGGATGCTAATCTCGCCCCAACGGATCATCATGTAATTCATGCCTATACCTTAGAACCCTATAACGGTTGGCAGCGTGATGATCAATATAAGGAGAAGAAAAAAGCGCGATCGCAATCCTTATTCCGGGCGTTAGAACGGGTGATTCCGGATATTCGAGAACGGATTACCTTAGAACTAATTGGTACGCCGTTAACTCATTCCTATTATTTACGTCGCTATCAAGGTACTTATGGTCCTGCGATCGCGGCTGGTAAAGCCATGTTTCCCAGTTGTCACACGCCGATTCCGGGATTGTATCGGGTGGGGGATAGTACAATGCCTGGAATAGGTGTTCCAGCAGTGGCGGGTTCGGGTATTCTTTGCGCCAATACCTTGGTGACACCCTCGCAAACTGCCGAGTTATTGGCATGTCTGGGTAACCAGGGGTAATCGTGCGATCGCTCAATTGACTAACAGTATTCTAAGTAGGTCGGTGTCAATAAAGCTATCTATAGTAAGTTATGTAAGTAAACCTCAAACCCTTACGAATGACGAATGACGAATGACGATCACCACCGTTAACTTTAACTGTCCCTACCTACTTATAATAAATGACCTGATGAGATAAAAAACCCAAGCAGAAATCCTAAAATTGTCGAAAAAACAACAGAACTGCCTCCCAGTTCGTAAGCTTCCGGCATCATTGTACTAGCAACCATGGCTAAGATTGCGCCGCCCGAAATAGCCTGTGCGATCGCGACAACGACCTCAGATGTATTATTTTGTAAATAAAAACCCGCAATGGCACATAAACCACTGAGAATCACCACACCTATCCATAATCCTAAAATCTGACTCGTTTTCGTTCCCGCTTGTTTCATTCCCGTGGCGCTGGATAAGGCTTCGGGAAAATTAGAAATAAATACCGCCAATAAAAAAGACCAGCCCAAATCGCTATTGCCGGAATTCATGCCAATCACCGCCGCTTCTGGGATATTATCAATTAATGTACCCACCAGAATGGCAAATGGTGTAGACTGTTTCACCAAATTTTCTAGGGTCATTTGATCGTCCCGGAGTAACAGATCCAGGTCAACTTGATTCATAACTTGCTGTCGCCAGCGATCTAAACGATGTTCGACCACCATGCGTGACTCTGTTGCCACTTGCAGTCGTCGGGCTAAGGCGCGACTCAGGGACCAAGCCAGATGGGGTGACCAGGTGAGCATGGTGTTGAAATGTTCCCGGTGTAACTGATACAATTCCATTTGGGTGCGAGCAACCACGGTGGCAGATCGCGGTTCTCCAGTCAGGAGTGCCATCTCACCAAAAACTTCTCCAGATCCCATCGTACCGAGGACTTTTCTACCCTTGCGGACTTCGGCTTCACCGTCAACAATCATATAGAAATAGTCACCAGGGGTTCCGTCTTCACAGATTACGTCTCCAGGTTTGGCGTGAATTGGATTCAGAAACAGGGCAACTCTCTGCCGTTCCTTGGGAGGTAAGTTTTGCATCACCTCAATATGGGCGATGCGATTGAGGACATCCGTCACCTGATCAGCACCATGTTCAACCAGGTAGCGGCGACTGGATGCTGGTTTACGCAAGAATCCGCCATGTTGGTCAATATAGGATGTCAGTCCGGTAAATAACATCCCTCCTGCCATAAACCCAATTAACAGGGGGACAAAGCCACTGTGACGATAGACCGGAATCGTGATTTCAAACGCGATCGCAGACAGTAGTGTACCACTGCCAAATGCCATAATCGTCGCGGATAAGTGGCGACTCGGTTGCCAAAAGACTCCCACTGACGCGCCCAAGGCTAAACTAGACGCGCCCAGAATTCCTTGAAAAAAGGCTGCCGTTGGCATAGGTGGCTTACGTTTTTAGGTCAGTTTTCATCCTATCGGAGAAAGGGCATCAAAGGATGTGGGATTGTCTACAAACGTTAAACTGAGGACAGGGGTATAACCAATTGATTTCTCTTTCAGGCATCAGATAACAATGATTGAACTCCTAGCCGTACTTTCGGTAGCAGCAGCAGTAGGAATGAGGATTGCTTTGCCTTTATTGGTGATTGGCTTGTTGCAAAGCGATAACCTCTGGAATGAAATTCCCCTGCTGTCTCGCATTCACCCTTCGGTTTTAGTCGGTATTTTGACCACCTTCTCGTTATTTGAATTATTTGCCTCAAAGAAGCTGGTGGGACAGCGAGTCTTGCAAATTGTCCAACTCTTGTTCAGTCCTGGGGTTGGCGCGATTATGGGTATTGCTGTCGCCCAGTTTGTTAACGCCCCTGTGGAAATTATTTGGATTGCTGGGATAGTTAGTGGGTTATTGGCTTTTGTCCTGCAATTGGTACAAGTTGGCTGGTTTTTTCGCTTGCGAGGGTTACCGTTATGGCTGGTTTTTAGCCAAGATGTTTTATGTGTGGCGTTAGTTATCTTTGCCTTTGATGCGCCTCAACAAGGTGGATTAATTGCGCTGATTCTATTGTGGTTAGCGATTCGCAGTTCTCAACAATGGTATCGTTTATATGGCAGGAACAATCGTTCGCGGCGATATCGGCAAGTTTTGTAGTTTGATTGGGGATTATATTATATCCTTTGGCATTGGAAGTATTTTTTTAACGCAGAGGTACGCAGAGGTTAGCGCAGAGGGACGCAGAGGACGTTAGAGGATTTAGACAAAAATTTTATAGACCCAGATTTTTATGTAGGGTGGGCAAGTCTTATAAACATTGAAGCTTTTATTCTCGTTCGTTGTTCTTGCCCACCACAGGATAACTATCACGCTTTACTCTATCCAGAATTCTAAAGACTGTTTCAGCGTCAGGAGATTGCAGGCGCTGCAAAATGTCTAGGGCTTGCTGTAAGTAGTTAAGGGCGGTTTCAACTTCTCCTTTTTCATCCGCTAATAGTTGTCCTAGCATGACTAAGGATGTAGCTTTATTTTTAGCATCACCAATGCATTGGGTCAAGTCTAAAGATTGCTGCAAAAGGGTGATGGCTTCTTCGACTTCTTCCTTTTGGGTGTGGATATATGCCAGATTGTTTAATGTCGCGGCTTCACCTTGCACATCGCCTATGCACCGTGTAAGGTTTAAGGATTTTTGATAAAGGGTGATTGCTGTATCGATGTCCCCCTGATGGGCGTGGATATACGCCAGTTGGTGTAATATCGCTGCTTCTCCTTTGACATTGCCTATGCGCTGTTGGAGTTCTAACGATCGCTGAAAAAGAGCGATCGCACGATTCCGTAAGGCAATTCCTGACGTAGATTCTCCAGATTCTGGGTAATCGAGGCGGGATAATTGTTGGAGGCGATCGCCCGTTGGATAATTGTGGGCCACCGTTGCGTCAGTGTCTGGTGGGCAAATGAACCCTCCTCTGACATCATCAGAGGTGGTGGGATGGGGATACAGGGTTTAGTGGGGGACATGATTCTGCGATCGCGCGTCTTTGTCACGGATGAAGAAAACTAGATTGGGCAACTAATAATTTTCGAGTAAACCCAAAAGGAACCGATTCTCGATTATATAGCGGTTCTTATTTGAAAGCACTACACCCCACACCCCACACCCTGTCTCTACCAAGATGTATTGTACCCAATCGAGAAGTGCGATAAACCCTAGCAATGCACCCTCCACCATCTCAGCCGCCGCCTGTGACGCTTGCGTCACTCCTATCCCTGAATCCAGCTAAGGCTTTGGTATTCTCTGTGCTTGGAGTAGTTCTTTTCTTGTCCGGAAACCTTTACTATAGAATTCAATCCATTATCTCCCGTGGGATATATCTGTATGAGTCAAGCCAATTATCCCCCTGATAATACCCAGCCAGAACAGGTTGAATTACTCCAGCGTCTTTTAATGGAGTATCAACGAACGGGAGAATATGCCACGGGAGAAAATCTTGAACAGTACACAACGATTTTAGAACAGCTTGGTGTCGCGTATTTGCATCAGGGAAAACCGGAAGCCGCCAGGGAGTATTTAGAGCAAGCACTGAAATTGAAGCCGGATGATTTAGCCTTTCATGTCAAGGTGCTTAAGCATTTAGGTCAGACGTATCAGCAGCAACGCCAATTTGATGCGGTAATTCAGTGTTATGAGCAATCTTTAACCTTTTCCCAGACATTGGCGGATCGGCAGAGTGAAGCGACGGTATTATTTGATTTGGGTACGATTTACCTGAAATTGAGACAATTTCAACAGGCAGAAGCATTTTATCAGCAATGCTTAGAGATTGCTCAACAGATTGATGATCGCGACAATCAAGCATCCACCTATCACCAGTTAGGAAACATTGCTGTAAAGTTACGGGAGTATGAGCAGGCAAAGCGCTACTATCAGCAGGCTCTAGATATTTACCTGGAATTTAGCGATCGCTACTCTCAAGCTAGCATTTATCATATCTTAGGAAACATTGCTGTAAAGTTAGGGGAATATGAGCAGGCAAAGCGCTACTATCAGCAGGCTTTGGATATTTACAATGAATTTAGCGCTCACTACAATCAAGCATCTACCTATCACCAGTTAGGAAACATTGCTGTCAAGTTAGGGGAATATGAGCAGGCAAAGCGCTACTATCAGCAGGCTCTAGATATTTACCTGGAATTTAGCGATCGCGATAATCAAGCTAGCATTTATCACAACTTAGGAAACGTTACAGTAAAGTTACGGGAGTATGAGCAGGCAAAGCGCTATTATCAGCAGGCTTTGGATATTTACAATGAATTTAGCGATCGCGACAATCAAGCTAGCATTTATCACAACTTAGGAAACGTGGCTGTAAAGTTACGGGAGTATAACTGGGCAAAGCACTACTATCAGCAGGCTTTGGATATTTACCTGGAATTTAGCGATTGCTACTCTCAAGCTAGCACCTATCATAACTTAGGAGTGGTTGTTGAAGAGTTGGGGGAGTATAACTGGGCAAAGCGCTACTATCAGCAGGCTTTGGATATTTACAATGAATTTAGCGATCGCTACAATCAAGCATCCACCTATCATCAGTTAGGAAACGTGGCTGTAAAGTTAGGGGAGTATGACCGGGCAAAACGCTACTATCAGCAGGCTTTGGATATTCAGAATGAATTTAGTGATCGCTACTCTCAAGCTAGCACCTATCACAACTTAGGAGTGGTTGCTGAAGAGTTGCGGGAATATGAGCAGGCAAAGTCCTACTATCAGCAGGCTCTGGATATTCAGAATGAATTTAGCGATCGCTACTCTCAAGCTAGCACCTATCACCAGTTAGGAAACATGGCTGTCAAGTTACGGGAGTATGACTGGGCAAAGTCCTACTATCAGCAAGCTTTGGATATTAAGATTGAATTTAGCGATCGCTACTCTCAAGCTAGCACCTACGCTGTATTAGGATTACTGGCAAAAGCCCAGGAAAACTACACCGATGCTAAGGTTAATTTACAGACAGCATTAAAGATATTTATCGAATATCAGGATGAATATTTCGCTGATATGACGCGAGAATTATTAGAACGCCTTCCGGATTGAAAAGGGTACGATGATATCTACCCCCACCTAATCAATTATCCCTGGATTATCGTAGGGGCATGGCATTGCCATGCCCTGTTCATATCGTGCGCCCACAGCATAACGTGTCTGGCGAATGGAAAAGGATACGATTATATCCTGTCTTCCCGATTGAAAAGGGCACGATGGTATCGTGCCCCTACCCAATCAATTATTCCTGGATTATTGTAGGGACACGGCATTGCCGTGCCTTGTTCATATCGTGCCTTCACCGTATCTTGTTAGGATACAAACAATGAACAATTCGCGATCGCCCTCGATCCATGTCATACAACCATGCGATTAAATTCCTTGGGATATATCGCCTTTAATTACGATCCAGAAAACCCCCAGCATTATCCCAAAAATCAGAATATTCTAATTGATCTTCCCTTTTAAGGGACACGGCAATTTTAACAGGCACGGCATTGCCGTACCCCTACATTTAACCGCCCAATTTCTTGATATGATAAAAGGTTAATGGCACTGAAACTTTGCGGTTTTAGATCGCCGAAACCCTTGATATACCGTAGGGTGGGCATTGCCCACCAGCATGCCAGTCAGTACCATTCGTGCTAGGGTACGTCTCTACATTGTGGTGAACAGCGTAACGGTGAGTCGGCGCTAAAGCGCAACTACAAGCTTAAAGCGCAACGACAAACCTGATTTTGAGGTAAGGTTAGAAATCAGATGGCAACGGGAGAGCAATAGGCAAAGGACGTTCTGATGAAGCGCATAAATTCGGTGACTTTGGCATTCCTATCGTTAAGTACGGTCGTCTTTTCGACTATCCTATTGTCTGTTGGCGTTATCCAGCCTCAATCCATCGCCCAAGATGCGCTAGTATCTCAAGCGCTGTCTGATTCTGAGGAAGAAGAGTTGGAACAGTTGCGGGAGGAACAGCGTATCCAAGAACAGGTGCAGGCAGAAGCTAATCGCGCCTTTAGTCGCACCACCACCCTGTTTAATGTCCTCCTAGCGGTTTTGGCGCTGCTGTTAATTGCGGCGATTGTCGGCTTATTCCTGTTGCGACGGGCGGTAATTCGTGAGGTGGCGGATTTGGTGCGATCGCATCTGAATGAATTAACCGACTTGGAAGGGAAGATTAATCAGGCGAATCAACAAGTACAAGCGATTCTGGAACGTACCGAAGATTTAGCCAATGATTTGAATCGAGAAGCCGATGACTTCTATGAAGATATTGGCATGAAGCAGAAGGAGTCATCCCAGCTTCTGAGTGAACTCTCGGACTCTCAACAACAAGCACTGCGGGATTTAAATACCCATATTAAAGACGCCCAAAAAGCCCTTGCCCAAGTTGATAACGAGTTTTCTGATCATTTATCCCAACTGCGTTCTCAGGTGGAATCGGAACAAACAGATACTCTGGAGAACCTGAAACAATTAAGCGCCCAATTTACCCCGGAACTGGCGAAATTGCAACAGGATACCCACGCCGAAAAAGATCGGGTGGTGGAAAACCTGAAAAATTCAGAAACGGCGTTTAGTAATCAACTGGCGGAACTGTTTAACCAAGCCCAAAGCCAACGGGATGCAATTCTCCAAAGTTTAGAACAACTGAGTACCGAATTTGCCCCAGAACTCTCGAAACTGAAACAGGCGGCTGAAACGGAAAAAGCAGCAATTATCCAGCGCTTACAAAAAACAGAAACCGAGTTTGGTAAGCAATTAACCCAACTGCAAAACGAGGCACAAAAACAACGGGAGAGGATTCTCCAGAACTTAGAAAAACTCCAGACGGAGTTTACGCCCCAGCTTGACCAAGTGAAAGGGTCACTGAATGACCAAAAAGCGGCGATTTTACAGGATTTGCAACAGGCGGAAACCGAGTTTAAACAGCAATTAACCCAACTGCAAACCACCACGCAGCAAGAACGGGAAAGCATTCTAGAGAATCTGCAACGCCTCGCCTCAGAGTTCTCACCGCAATTGACGGAGATCAAAACCGAAGCCGAACAACAGGCGCAACAGCAGCAAGCGACAGCCTTTGAGGATGTGGAACGCTTACGTCAAGAAGTGACACGCCAACTGGAACAATCTCAATCGCAAATTCAAGGAGAGATTGATCAAACCTTGGGCAATTTGAAAAAGTTGGAACAGGAGGTAACCAGTCAGCTTTCAACGACTCAATCAGGGGTACAAGAAAACCGCGACCAAACCCTGCAACGCTTGAGTCAAATCCAAAGTGAGTTTACCAGCCAATTTTCCCAATTCCAGTCAGCGATTCAAGAACGCAAAGATCAGGCATTCCAAAGCCTGGAAAAACTGGAGTCTATGTTAACCGATGAGTTGACAGATATCCAATCTGATGCTAAACGACAAAAAGAGGAAATCCTGCAAAAGTTGGCAGAGATTACGCCAACAAAAATTGCCGAATCCGCCTTATCTGATGTCCTGCAACAAATCCAACCCCTGACGGAACAACTGGAACGATTGAATGAGAATCATCCAGAGTTTTTCTTGAATGTTAAGGATTATATTAATCAAGGGGATAATTTATTTGCCCAAGGTGACTATGAAGAGGCGATCGCACGATATGATCAAGCCTTAGAACTACAACCCGATAACGCGAATCTCTGGCATCAGCGCGGTGTCGCCTTGTGGGAATTACAACGCTACCAAGACGCGATCGCATCCTTGGATCGAGGATTGGAACTCGCCCCCGAAGCCCCGGATACCTGGTACTATCGCGGATTAGCTTTGCGAGAATTACAGCGCTATGAAGGGGCGTTAGTCGCGTTTAATAAAGTGATTCAAATCCAGCCAAAGGATTATAAAGCCTGGTTGAATCGGGGAATGATGCTAGGGAGATTGAAACGCCGGGAAGATGCGATCACCTCCTTTGAGCAGGCGTTGGAAATCAAACCCGATTACCATGAAGCTTGGGTGAATCGTGGCGTGGTACTCGGCGCACTACAACAACACGAAGAGGCGTATAATTCCTTTGACAAAGCCGTGCAAGTGCAACCCGATGATGGCATAGCCTGGTTTAATCGCGGGTTAGCCTTGGCGGTATTGGAACGGTATGAAGAGGCGGTAACCTCGTTTGAGAAGGCGATCGAACTGAAACCAGAGTCTCATAAAGCGTGGACTTATAAGGGTAATATGTTACTCAAGTTGAAACGAGAGCAGGAAGCCTTAGAGAGCTATGATCAGGCATTAGCCATTCAACCCGATTATGCTCCAGCTTTTTATCAGAAAGCCATCGGCTATGCTCACCAACGTCAGGCTCACTTCAGTATCGACAACTTAGAGAAAGCGATCGCCCTGAATCCGGCGTATCGTCAGGAAGCCAGAACGGATTTGGACTTTGACGCGATCGCAGAAGATGATCGATTCTGGAGATTGATTGAACAATAAACTATTGAGACATTAAATCAAATGATAATCCAAGCAGAAGAACAAAAAATTTACACCCCTAAAGAGTACCTGGAGTTTGAAATTAACTCAGAAGAACGACATGAATTCATTAATGGCGAAATTATATTGATGACTGGCGGAACTCCAAATCATAATCAAATTGCTCTAAATCTGAGTGGTGCGCTAAATTTCGCCCTGAAGCGTCAACCGTATCGAGTGTTCGTCACCGATCAACGGCTCTGGATTCCTCAAAAACGTATCTACACCTATCCTGATGTTATGGTCGTTCAGGGTGAATTGCACCTACAAGAAGGGCGACAAGACACGATCACGAACCCTTTAATCATTGCTGAAGTGTTGTCAAAATCTACCCGCAGTCATGACAAAGCTGCTAAATTTGACGCCTATCGCACGATTCCCAGTTTTCAGGAATATCTCTTAATTGACCAATACACGATGCACATTGAACACTATTTCAAAACCGAGCGAAAACGCTGGACATTCTATGAATATGATGATGCTAATGAAATCGTTAATCTCAACTCGTTTTCATTCCAAATAACTCTAGAAGAAATTTATGACAAAGTTGAGTTTGAATCAGCCACAGTATAGTTAAACTATCGATAGTGTGACGAATGACGTAGCTTGCTTCTCGCGATAGCGAGTATGACGAATGACGAATGACTAAGGACAAAAAAATGACACCCGAACAGATGGATACACCTATTCTGGACAAGCTAATTGAACAACTGAAAATTATGCCTCAAGACTTGCGGTGGCGAGTGCTGGAATTTGCACGCACTATTTCCGGTTCAACAATTCAAGGCGTCCCTGGGCGACAATTACTACGTTTTGCAGGTTCAATTCCACCTGATGATGTTCAGTTGATGCGCCAAGCAATAGAACAAGATTGTGAGCAGCTTGACCTTGATGAGTGGTAGATACTTAGGGGCTGCTGAATAAGTATTGTGGTGAGGGGAGGGAACAGGGAACAGGGAACAGGGAACAGTTTCAACCCCCTAATGGGGGAAGATTCTGCTTAAATTACCTGAAAACGATATTTAGATTGCCGCACTTACTCTCCAATATAACTTGACATTAGCAACACGCGATCGTCACTTTCAGGACATGGAAAATCTACTAACTGTTGCTTGGTAAGTCCTCAACCCCTTACAAAGGACGTAGCTTGCGCTCTTCGAGTATGACCAATAACCAATGACAAAACAATGACACCCGAACAAAAACAGGAAATCACCGAATTACGCGCCCGCAACTTAACACCGAAACAAATTGCTCGCAAATTAGGATTACGGGCGGCTGAAGTCACCGCCTATATCAAAGAACAGGCGGAAGAAAAAACACTTGCCCGTGTCGCATCGGGAGAACTAGATCCCGTTGTCGAATGCTTTGTCAACGCCAACTGTGCGGACTATTATCTCCACGAAAACCCTGATCCAATTGAAGAAACCGAGGCAAATATTGACCGAGGGTTAGCCTTAGTCTGTATTACCCGCAAAGCTAAGTATGACCGATTCACCGTTTGTACTTACCTGCTAGATGTATGGTGTCTCGGCGTCAAAGATACCATGGGTCCGCGTCAACTGAATTCAGTTGAATATAAACAGATGCTAGACTATGCCTATCAAGGCTTTCCCGAAGGTCCTCAAAAAATTACCCTTGAACAAGCCCAAGCCCTAGTGTATAGTGCCGTAGACTATGCCGAACAATTAGGATTTAAACCCCATCAAGATTTTCAGCAATCGCGATTTCATTTAGGCAAGTGGAGTGGTCAACCCAAAATTCAAATGGGTCGCAATGGTAAACCCTTTTATATTAGTGGTCCCTACGATAACCCAGAAACGATTATCAACATCTTGCGAAAAAATGTCGGTGAAGGAAACTTTAACTACATGACCCAGTTATTTGATGATTCGGATGAATCGGGTTCATTCACTGACTCGTTGTTAACTGAATCCTTGTTAAGGGAGATTTTATAAGCTAAAAATCAACCCAACACTCGACTGACAAATGACAAATGACAAATGACAAATGACACTCCCCGCCATTAACTTTTATTGTCCCCACCTGCATAAAACGTGAACCACTACTTTGCCACAGTCGCCCGTGGATTAGAACCCATTGCGGCGCAAGAACTTGAACGCCTAGGGGCGCAGGAGGTGCATCCCGATTTTACGGGCGTACATTTTCAGGGGGATACAGCGTTAATGTATCGAGTCAATCTCTGGGCGAGAACGATTTTCCGGGTACTCGTCGTTTTAGCCGAATTTCCTTGTGCAAATGCGAAACAGCTTTATCAGGGAGTACAAACTATCCCCTGGGCGCAATACCTGAAACCGCAGCACACCTTAGCCGTAAATGCAACCGGAAAGACTAAACAGCTTAACCATAGCCACTTTACCGCCCTGCAAGTAAAAAACGCGATCGTTGATCAACAACGGAACAAATTTGGTAAACGGTCGAATGTCAATATAGAAAAGCCTGACCTTTTAGTCAATGTCCACATTCATCAAAACCGTTGTATTCTCAGTTTAGATAGTTCAGGAACCAGTCTACATCGACGCGGATATCGCTCGGCAATGGGACTTGCTCCCCTGAAAGAAACCTTAGCCGCCGCACTCTTAGAATTGACAGAATGGCATCCGAATTTACCATTATTAGACCCAATGTGTGGTTCCGGAACATTACCCTTAGAAGCCAGCTTAATCAGTTTAAATATTGCTCCGGGATTGTTTCGAGAACAGTTTGGATTTGAGCGTTGGTTAGACTTTGATCTCACCCTTTGGCAACAACTCCTCAACCAGGCAAAAGCCTGTCAGAACCAGGAATTAGCCGCACCGATTACAGGGTGCGATCGCGACGCGGATATCCTCAATCAAGCCCGAAGTAATGCCCAGCATTGTGGCATTTTAGATCAGATCACCTTTATTCAACAAGACCTTTCCCAACTAGAACCACCAGCCGATCGCGGGATAATTATCTGCAATCCTCCTTACGGAGAACGATTGGGAAATGCTCAGGAACTGGGAGATTTATATAAATTACTCGGCGATATCTTTAAACAACGGTTTAAAGGCTGGACAGCATTTATTTTAACCGGGAATAAACAGTTAGCCAAGCGAGTCGGATTAAAAGCATCGCGGCGGATTCCGGTATATAACGGTTCTATTCCTTGCACCTTTTTAGAATATGAACTGTATTAAATTGGATTTTTAATCCTGCATACTAAAACGAATTGCATTAACTCCTAAAGCAATCGTTCGGAAATCTCTTGGCGGCTGAATAGCACCTTCTCGTACATGAAATCGGAGTTTATTTTCTCCTTCCTTTACCTGGATATTAATCTCATAAAATTGAGGTTTAGAGTCAATTTTAATAGTTTTAATAATTCGATTATTCAGATAAACATCAACGGTAGTCTTTGGCAAAATCGGCACAAATTTAATTTTTGAGGCTAATCCAACAGGTCTATCTTCTTCATTTTCGAGTTTTATTGTGGCATCTTGCTTCATCCAACGGAAACTTTTGGAATCCGACGCATTCCCCCACCACTCTTCTAAAAACCACCAGTTTTCTAACAGACGAATTCTAACATTTGTATTGTCTACTTTACCCGCTGGACGTATTAATGAATAAACCTTATTTGTCCAAAGGAGTTTATCGGTGTTCATGAAATCATCATGCCAATTCCGCGTCAGGACTAAACCTCCTTCTTCCACTGTTGAAAATACTTGCATGGGACTCATATCAGAGTAAAGATCTCCTTGCTGATAATATTCATTCGGGTACATAAAGACAGAACGAGTTTTTCCCAAGAAGTAACTCATCCACATCTGTTCCCAGTAAGCCGATTCTTCTATATATACTGTTCTAGAACCCGCTACTTTAGCGGCTTCAGATAACTCAACTAAATCCGAGTTTACACTTAAATGGCTAGCTGACATTGTATTAAAAAGAGGGACTATAGCTGTAGTACTGATCAACCCAATCAGGAGAATGACTATACTTTGACAAGTATATAGACTCAATTGATGAAAAATTTTAGTGATTTTTTTTAGGGATTCAGATAAGCCTATTGAAACAGCAATAATTAGAGCAAAACTAGTAAACCCTACAGCTTTGTAATATCCATAAGAATAGTCACGTCCCCACTTCAGCCATAGTAAAACCCCAAAGCTGAATGTTAGAACTGAAAGCCACAATTTTTTATTCTTTAAACGACTGACACCCAGAACCATTAAAATCAGGATAGGCAGGCTAGAAACTAACAATAAGTATTGGGGATAGACTTGATTGGCATGAATACTTAAAAAACCGACCATATCCACAGGGAATGCCCATCTTGCCATTGACCAACCCGATTGCAGTCCAGAGGCTAGAAAAGCGTATCGTAGACCATGCCATAAATTGAAAGGGTTGATCACAACAACGACAATTATTAATAAACAAAGGTTTCTTATGAAGACTAGCCGACGCGATCGTTTTACCAATTTAAACAGACTATAAAGGGACAAGAACCCAATCAAGAACAGGCTAATTTCCGGATAAAGTATAAACAAAGAAGATATAGTTAATCCCAGAGGAAGCAGATAATAACGATATAAAGCAGAATTTTGCTCTGCCAATTCAAATAAGATTAAAGCGACAATTAAACACCCATGACCAAAAGTTTGAGCAGCATATCCATGATAATTAAAAAACAAAAAATTTACATTAAGTACAGTGATTACCAGCGCCGTGATAGCGGCAAATTTATCTGGAGTAAGGATGAGAGTAAAAATAGCAATGAGTGGTGGAGTTAAGGCAAAAAATACGCCAATCGTTATGGTGAAAATTTGGTACGTTGGCAAATGGAGTAATGAAGCCACCAGCCCAAACACTAACCGACTTCCCAAGCGAAAACCCGGTGCAAGTCGCCAGCTTATAAAAAAACTGGATGGATCGTCGGGGTGAATTGGCGGAGGTTGGTTAACACTATGAGTTTTGAAGAAATCTCCTAAGACAACGTAAATATGAGGATCATTATTCCCCAATGATATTGTTGTTGGCACACCCTCTATTATCATTGGGTACAAAGCTAAAAAAAGTGCCACAAGTGACCCAATCGCTAAAACAGCATCAAACCGTTTTAAGGGAATAATCAGCGGTATTTTTCGGCACTTGCACAAGAGTAATAAGCCAACTCCTAAAATAGACGCAACATAAATAATTTGATTGGTGTTAAATCCTACTTGACTCAAAGATAAGCTTAATAAGCTGGTAATTATCAACCCCATCCAAGGAGATAACCAAAGTTGATAAGGACGAATAGTCGTGGGTAAAGTGAGGCGAGTTATGCCCCAACCCGTAACCAGAAAAAATAAATAAATGGCAATGGTTATGCTAATAATGAGTAACACAATTCGAGTAATACTAGTGAGGGATAAAAATTAAGACGTACTCATTTTACCTCTATGAGTGATTTATTGATAATTTCGTTCAAGCCAAACCATTCAACTCTAAATCCTGCGCCAATTGCTGCACAATAAATAACCCAGCTTGAGAATTCCCCGTCTCATCTAACGCCGGAGAATAACAAGCGATCGCACCCTGAGACGGTACAATAGACAACATCGCTCCACTCACCCCTGACTTGGTTGGCAATCCTACCTCTACCGCAAAGCGACTAGAGGCTTGATACAATCCACAAGTAATCAGAATGTCGTTAACTGGGCAACGGTGTTGAGGTGATATCATGCTATTACCCTGCACCAGCAGCATCCCCAGAGAAGCTAAATCCGTCACCGTTCCCGATAAACAACAGATGTGATTGTAGGTATCCAGGGCAATTTCTGGGTGACTGACATAGCCAGAGGTGGCTAATAGATTCGCGATCGCGCGATTCCGTTCATTGGGAAGAGAACGCACCGACTCTAACATCGCCTCATCTAAAACTAACTGAGACTGCGATCGCTGATTCAACCACTGGCGCAGGCTTTCACAACGAGACGCCCCATCCTTACCCGGTAAACGCCCAGCGAGTGCGATCGCGCCACTATTAATCATTGGGTTGCGCGGCTTTCCCCGATCTGCTTGCAGTTGGGCTAAGGAATTAAATGGCTGATCAGACGGTTCCATCCCCACCTGAGAAAATACCGCCTCTGTCCCCCATTGTTCCAGCAAAAATAGCAAAACAAACGGCTTAATCACACTCATCAACGGAAAAGAACAACGAATATCACCCGCCGCCACTTCCTCACCTTTAATCCTCTGTACCTGTATCGCCACCCAGCTTGGATTTGCCTGCGCTAGTAAAGGGATATAGGTTGGTAGTTGTCCTCCTTGACATTGTACGTTTGCCTGAGCGATTAAAGTATTGAGTTGATCTGGAGTCAGTGCGGATAGTCCCAGAGAAGATTGATGATGATTCGGCTTATCCCTGTCACTGATAGGGTGCGACGTCTCGATTTTTTCAGCCATGCTGCCCCCGATTCAAATAGATTAATTAACGTGTAGATTTAAACCCTGAGCAATAAAACCGAATCCTCCACTGATAACCCTTAACTATTCTTATTGATAGATGTTCAAACTCCTAACTTTAACCGATAATAATTGGATCAATCATCAAAGTATAAGAGGAGTTTAACAGAATATGGGTTGGTTACAACGACTATTTGGCATGGACAAGCCAAAAGAGGCAAAAGTAAACCCTCCAACACAGCAGCAGCCTTCATCCGCCGCCAGTCGCCCAAAAACAGATGAAGCCCCAGCCACGACGAAACTGTCCACCACTCCTCCAGAACGTCTTGGTTTACATGGAGAATATGACCAAAGTGGTTTAGCGAAGCGGGTGGCGTTAGCATTTGATGAAGACCCGGATTTAGATGACATCAATACGCTTTATGTCGCCCAAACGAGTACCACTGTGGTGTTGAAAGGTAAGGTTCCGAATCAGGCTATTTTGGACAAGATGGTGAAGGTTGCTAGAGGTGTCAATGGTGCAAAGGATGTTGATACGACTCAAGTTACCGTAGGGTAAGCTGATATCTTAACCTTCGATTATTGTAGGGGCGCAAGGCTTGCGCCCTTAAAAACTATCACGTTTTAATCTTTCTTGGCTAATACTGCGCTTCAATGATAGGTTATGATACCGTAACTTAATATTCATCAAAAAACACCGAAAAGATGATTTGCACGAAAAAACAATCATCAGTAACCGCATTGGGTGCATTATTCATTGCTTTAGCACCAGGAGAACCAACCTCTGCAACCTATAGCGCCGAGCCTCTATTCGATACCGTTAATACCTATCAAACAACAATTACAACCAATGGTGATCCCGCTGATATTTATTTCCCAATTCCCTCAAATTATAATACCAACACCAATCCATTTCCCATCGCCCTAATGTTGCAAGGAGCATTAGTGGATAAAGTAGATTACGCCAATTTCGCCAGTACCGTTGCCAGTTACGGATTTGTCGTGATTGTCCCTAATCATGAACGAACTGTAACCAATCCCAGAACAGGAGAACCCGTCACAGGGTTTATTGCCGAACAGCAGCAAGTCAATGATGTTCTTTCTTATATGAAACAAGAAAACGCAAATCCTGCTTCACCGATTGCGGGAATTATTAATACCAATAAACTAGGATTACTCGGACATTCCTTTGGCGGGTTTGTCGGATTAGCTGTTATTCAAGACATCTGCGTTCCTAGAGTATGCGCGGGTAACTTTACCCAGCCTCCTGAAGTAATGGCTGGTATTTTCTATGGTACAAACTTTAAAGATCCCCTCGAAACAGGTTCATTTCCTCCAATTAATAATCAAAGGATTCCCACCGCTTTAATTGCCGGAAGTCAAGACACAATTGCCGATTTAGTGGAAATTACAGCTACTTACAACCAAATTCAAGATCCACCCAAGGCTTTAGTCATTGTCAAAGGGGCTAACCATTATGGGATTACCAATGAAGATAACCCAGTTCGCGATCCTGTTAGACCTTTATTAGACCAGGATATAGCCACAGAAACTATCGCTCGTTGGAGTGCTTTGTTTTTGCGATCGCATCTACTTAATGATACTGCCGCTTTTGACTATCTGTACAACAGTGGGGATGATCAGGATGAAAATGTTATCGTGATTCACCCCATCAATCCCCGTTCTGAATCGGCATTGCCCTCTAATTGAATGAGCCGACAAAATTACTCTTCAATCTTCACCGAAAGAATCTTATCCCCTTTCTGAATCGCATTAACTACATCCATATTTTCTGTTTTACCAAAAACAGTATGGACGCCATCTAAATGGGGTTGAGGCGAGTGGCAAATAAAAAATTGACTTCCGCCAGTATTACGTCCCGCATGTGCCATTGATAATGACCCAGCTAAATGCTTATTGGGGTTAATTTCACAGTTAATCGTATAGCCAGGACCCCCCGTACCCGTTCCCAGAGGACAACCGCCTTGAATCATAAAATCGGGAATAACGCGATGAAATGTCAATCCATCATAGAAGCCTTTTTTACTGAGATCAACAAAATTTTTCACTGTATTCGGAGCATCTTTCTCGAATAAGTCCAGATGAATTGTACCTTTTTCCGTTTCCATAATGGCGCGAGTCATACTTTTTTCCTTGCGTGTGATATGTTGTTAGGGTTCAGTGAAACTGGGGAATGAGTCACATTATCCGGCACGATCCGTTTCAGCATTAAACGCCATTTGCCAAAACTCTGCTTCTAATTGAGCGACTTGCAAAAAGGCAGACTCGGCTTGCTGTTGAATGGATTCTGACGCCTCTGGTAATACCTGATTTGCTTGGTTTTCCAACAACGTGACATACTCAGTAAAGCCTGGGTTTCCCCAGCGTTGTGCAAATTCATTGTAAGACCCACTCATCTGACCTGGCAATTGCCAGCCTTGATTATATGCCAATTCAATCGCCCAAAACGCTGTGGCTTGAACCGGATAAGGCATATCCCAAAGCGTTTGCATGAAGTGACAGTATTGGTTACAGGCGGGTTGTTTCTGGGTATTTAGATTTAGCGATCGCTCTGTCGCTTTTTCCCGAAACCACGCCAGTTCATCTTTGATCGCACTTGCGCCACTTAGAAGAGTATCAAAATGGGCAGCAGGGGCGGCGGCTAAGACTCGTCCAATCAGGCGGGTAAATTCTAGCACAAATAAATAATCTTGCACTAGCCAAGTGTTAAATTGTTCAGGTTTAATTGTGCCTAATTTACACTGTTCTAGGAACGGATGAATGGTGGCTTTATGCCATACATGATTGTGCTTGTGCAGAAGCTGTTGACAAGTTAAACTCATAACCTTATTCTCCCACTTAGTCGGGGCGGGTTTAGTCCCATCTGGATTAACAATAAACGATAGTAGTAAAACCCGCCCCTACAATCGATAAATTCTTCCACTGGGATGGGGCGGGTTTAGTCGCATCTGGATTAACAATAAACGATAGTAGTAAAACCCGCCCCTACAATCGATAAATTCTTCCACTGGGATGGGGCGGGTTTAGTCGCATCTGGGTGAATAATAAACGATAGTAGTAAAACCCGCCCCTACAAACCATGCGCTCTTTCCGAAGTGAAGGGTCAAAATTTAAAACTCCCCATCTACAAAACAGACTGTTTCCAATATTGATAGACAGAATAAGCCAGCGTTACCACACCTGTAATAATCGCCGATTCATTCACTTCAAATTGGGGGTGGTGTAAGGGATAATTAGGTTTATCCTTAAACCCGACGCCAAGGCGGAACATCGTACCCGGAGCATGTTCTAGATACATGGAAAAATCTTCGGCTCCCATAGAGGATTCGGGTAAAATTTGCACTCGATCATTTCCCCAGGCTTCCTTGGCAGATGCTTCTAAGATTTGAGTTAAAGCTAAGTCATTTTGCACCGAAGGCACACCCCGGCGATAACTTACCTCATAGCGAGCGCCATACATCTGGCAGACATTTGCCACAATCGACTCAATCCATTTTGGCAGATTCGCGTGAGTTTCGGGGTGGAGCGATCGCACGGTTCCGGCTAAATGGACTTGATCCGCGATTACATTCGGGGCGCGTCCACCATTAATCTGTCCAATTGTCAAGACTATCGGACGTAAAGGATTCTGAGTGCGGCTAATCGCTTGCTGTAAGGTAGTAATCACCTGAGCCGCAATCCAAATCGCATCCACGGCTTCATGGGGACGGGCACCATGACCCGATTCCCCGGTAATAAAGATTTCCAAGTCATCCGCCGCCGCCGTCAGTGCGCCGTAACGCACACCAATAGAACCCCCTGGAATCGACGGGAACACATGAACCCCAAAAATGGCACTGACATCATTCATCGCCCCATCTTGCACCATCCAGTTGGCGCCTTGGGCGATTTCTTCAGCGGGTTGAAACAAGAAGCGCACATTTCCTGGTAATTGTTCCCCTAATCCAGACAACACCATCGCCGTACCTAAACCAACAGTGGTGTGAACATCATGACCACAGGCGTGCATTATCCCCATCTTACGGGAGGCAAATTCTAGAGGGGCGGCTTCAGTAATCGGTAACGCATCCATATCCGTGCGAATCGCCACTAAGCGTTCATCAGTCCCCCCAACTAACTCACCAATCACGCCCGTTTTGGCAATCCCTTCTTGGACAACAATGCCACAGGACGACAGAACACCCGCGACATAAGCCGCCGTTTGGTATTCCTGACCGCTCAATTCCGGATGACCATGGATATGGCGGCGAATTTCAATCAGACGCGGTGCGAGTTCTTGGGCGAGGTCTTTGATTCGGCTAAGCATAAACTCAATTAGAGAGGTCTTACTATACAAGCTGTTCTATTCCATCATCCAAACATCTGAAAAATAATGCAGCTATCGGTCGTTAGACATTACCTTAACTAAGACATTAATCCCAATCACAATGGGAGTGGTAGGGTGGGCAATGCCCACCTACAGATGGAGACGGGTAAATCCTGATTCCCTTAACTAAGGCGTTAATCCCGATAACAATGGGAGATGTGGAGAATGAGCAAAAAACCATGAAGACCTACGATTGGATTGTTGTTGGTGGGGGTATTACCGGAGCAGCACTCGCCTATGAACTTGCCCAGGTAGGGTTAAGGGTTCTGTTGGTCGATTCGGACACAGCAATTCAAGGCGCGACTCGGTACAGTTATGGCGGTTTAGCCTATTGGTCAGGGAAATCCGACCTGACGAAGGTGTTGTGCGCTGAGGGAATTGAACGCCACAGGCATTTATCAGCGGCATTAGACCATGATACCCAGTTCCGGGAATTGGATTTAGTCCTGACTATTTCCGCCAACCAAGACCCAGAAAAAATGGCAGCGGCTTATGCTGATTGTGCTATTCCACCCAAATTACTCTCAGTCAAGGAGGCTTGTGAGTTAGAACCCCTACTCAATCCTAATGCGATCGCGGGCGTTCTTACGGTTCGTCATGGTCATATTCATCCGGAACACCTTACCCAAGGCTATCGCCAAGCCTTTTGTCGCGCTGGGGGTGAACAGCAGATAGCTCAAGTGGTGGAACTCCTGCGCCAGGGGGATACAGTTCAGGGGGTGAAAACCTCCGATAATCAAACCTATCATGCTGCCAATACGGTTATTTGTGCTGGTGGATTCAGCCGCGCCTTGCTTAAAGCAGCAGGGATTCAGGTGCGCGTCTACTTCACCCACGCGGAAATGATTGAAACGCCAACGGTTGACCTGAAATTGCGAACATTAGTCATGCCCGCCTATACACAACGCTTTCCACTTGAAGCGCAAGCCAGCGCTGCGGAAGTAGAACCCTTTTGGGAGCAACCGGGTTATGAACCTGTACCGCCGATTTTAGACGCGGGGGCGATTCAGTTTCTAGATGGTAGTTTACGGATGGGTCAAATTAGTCGTGTTCTGACTCAACCCTTTGCCGCCATAAACTCAGCCGCCAGTGAGTCTGCGATTCGTACTCAGGTGGGGAATGTCCTACCTGCTTTAGCTAGCCTACCGGGAACTTGGCATCACTGTTTAGTGGCGTTTGGTGGTAATAATTTACCTGTGGTGGGGGCAATTGAGGGTGTAGAGGGTGTTTATATTTTCTCTGGATTTACCAATCCTCTGGTATATGTGCCACCGTTAGCCCAACGCTTTGCCCAATGGGTTATGGGGAAGCAGGATCAGATTATTGCTCAAATTTCGCAGAATTTGTAGGGAATGGGGAACGGGGAATAGGGGGATGTAGAGACGTAGCATGCTACGTCTCTACATTGTTAATGACTAGCGGCTGTAGCTTTTTCGTGAGGTTTGGCTGAGCCTTGAGTCCCTAATTGTATTAGCTCAATCTTATAACCCGTGGGATCTTGAACAAAAGCGATGACAGTAGAACCATGTTTCATTGGACCAGGTTCCCGCACGACTTTACCACCCCGTTCCTTGATTTGCTCACAGGTGCCGTAAATATCATCCACACCAATCGCAATGTGACCATAGGCATCACCCAAATCATATTGGTCAACACCCCAGTTGTAGGTTAGTTCTAACACGGTATGGTCAGACTCATCGCCATAGCCGACAAAGGCTAAGGTAAATTTCCCGCCGGGATAATCCTTTTTCCGCAGTAACTTCATTCCCAGCACGTCACAGTAGAATTTGAGTGACTCATCCAAGTCACCGACGCGCAGCATTGTATGTAGCATTCGCATAGCTGATTACAGACTCCTTACGTTTATTCATGTTTCTTTGCTTTTCATTCTATCGAGGCGGTGAGGTAGTGCAACAGGCAATAGTGCTTGGTTAGGACTTACGCAAAGGATCTATAGTGGCGTGACCCAGCTAAAATGATGCATTAGAAAATTAGCTCAAAGACTTGTCAGGTAGCGGACAGAATCTTCAATTCTTTAAATCATCGGGGTCAATATGTTCAAGTCCAATATAACGCTCAATAACAAAATAGATAACCGGAGCCGTATCAATAAAGATTCGTTTTACCCCCTCTAACGCCTCATCTAACCTCACTCAGGCTTCCTCCATACCCGTTCACGTTCCTCCCATTCACCCCGCATCTGACTAACCCATTTCTGAGCATCTTGACCTGCTAATAAATTGGGTGCAATTCCACGAAACTCTTGTAAAGAACGCTGACGTTTTTTGTTTTTGTTTTCAGCAATGTATTGCAGTAAATGCTCATAACCTGCATCAATCGCCTGACCTTCCTCAACCTTATCATCTTCCTGAACACGCCGTTCTAGATAATGTAAAACCTCAAGCCGTTCTTCCTTATTCAAATTATCAATTTGCGTGAAAACATCTTTGAGTTTTGGACTCATACTTCCTCCAAAATCCTTAAAATAATCCTTGTTAAAACTAAGGTCAGCAGGTAAACCCTTCGCCGCCCCAACTACCCCTAATTTTAAGGCTAAGTCATAAGCACTTTCTGCCATTATCTCTGCACCAACCCATCTAACATCTCAACCACCTCATCCATCTGTCGCCAAAACTCCCGCCCCGACTCCTGCCAATCCGACCATAGTTTCGGTAAACTACGCTTATCCGTCTCTGTCCCATTCTCCAATGCCCTCCGCACATAAAGCAGAATCGACAAACTATAATCTTGTTGACTCACCTGCTCAACCGTCACCACCTTAGCAAACCCCTCATCTTCGCCGTCGCTGCGATTGGCGACCCTCTTATCCGATGGAGCTAACGTTAAGTTGTGACTTAATGTTAAGAATCAGGCTAGATTGACCTAAAAGCATGATAGAAATCAGGCATGATTAGGGCAGCCCCGTTAAATGCTGGAGGAACCTATGTCATCGGCTCCGCTATTTAGCGATCGCGCTCATGCCGGTGAGGAACTCGCTCAAGCGCTGCTCACCCAGATTGCTGAACTGGAAATGACAACGGGTGAGACTGTATCACCAATTGTGTATGCACTTCCCCGTGGCGGTATTCCTGTCGCCGTACCGGTTGCTCGTCGGTTAAATTGTCCTCTGGATATCGTGGTGGCTAAAAAAATTACCACTCCCCAAAATCCTGAATTAGCCATTGGTGCTGTCACCTCAGACGGACAAGTGTTGTGGGCGCAACAACGGCTATGGAGGCGACTGAAGGCGAATCTGCGAGAAACCGCCCTGCGTCATGCTCAAGATAAAGCTCAAGCTCAACTTGCCGAATTTGCCCCAGGTTGTCCTCAGGCTAATCCCCAAGGAAAATTAGCCCTTTTGGTTGATGATGGGATTGCTACGGGGATGACCATAATCGCGGCGACTCAAACGTTGAAAGAGTATCATCCTCATCAGATCTGGATTTGTACACCCGTCGCCCCAGGCGGACTGATCAAGAGGCTCGGTCGTTTTTGCGATCGCTTAGTTATCCTGGAAACACCGGATGAGTTTCTCAGTGTCAGCCGTTTCTACGGGGAATTTCCACAGGTCAACACAGATGAGGCGCTGGCTTATTTACAAGACTACAATCATCTTCCCTACCAACAGTAGCTAAATTAGTTCCCCTGAATTATCTTAAACAATAGTTTTAGCTGATGAATTTTTTCATGAGACATTTGCAATTCTGTTGGCGCACCTTGGTGCTTTCCACGCAGCAAAATCCACCAGAGTCGATCGAACATTTGATGGTCTTGTTAACCCTGGCTTTGGGCTTAAATTGGGTCTTTCAACCGGACTGGCAATACCTTGTCCTCAGTTCTAGCTTTGCGATTGGTGCAGCCGCATCCATGTGGGTTAGGGAAGCATTTGTCCCGTCACCACGTCCCCGTGTAGTTATGGTTGTCGCGATTACTGTCTTGCTTCTCTATAGCATTTATGCCTTTGCCAATGTTGCTTATGACGTAGCAATCAGTTAACGCTGCGGCTGGTGTAAAATTAAACGATTGCCGTTGGGGTCGTAAGCGTAGATTTCCCGCCCATGGGACGCGACGATGATTTCGCCCGGTGGCGGATATCCCATGTTACTCAACTGTGCGATCGCGGCGTCTAAGTCATCCACGTCTAAACACAAACTCAACCCACTTTGCTCAGACTGCTCAAATTCCTGTCGATGATTATCCCTGGGCTTAAATAATCCGAGTCGCAATCCAGGTAGCTGAAACTCAGCATAGGTATTGGGACTATGGCAATGGGGAGATTTAGCGAGTAATTGACTATAAAATTCAACCAGTGGCTCGATATTCGTAGCCGCCATGGTAACCCAAGCCGTATGCAAGTGAAATTTCATCCCTATCGCTAAGTCCCTAAATATAAATTCTGTCGGGCGGAGTTAAGAATTGTAAAAACCCTCAATCCCTTGTCCCGTTCCCTGTTCCCTGTTAAGAGTTCCCCATTCCAGAGAAATTAATCCCCATCATTCCCGAAACCCCTACAATAAGATGAGTAATTCCTTTGAAGACACCAAGCCTGAGTATGCCCAAAACCGTTGCCGAAGTCATGAGCCGTGACCCGATCGCGGTTTCCCCCCAAACGCCCATCAAAGAGGCGATGAAAATTCTTGCCGAACGACGTATCAGTGGTTTGCTGGTGGTCAATGATGCCGGCAAATTGGTGGGCATTATTTCAGAAACAGATTTGTTGTGGCAACAGACAGGAGTCGAACCCCCAGTTTACATCGTATTTCTAGACAGTGTGATTTATCTAGAAAACCCAGCCCGGTACGAAGAAGAACTACACAAGGCTCTAGGGCAAACCGTTGGAGAAGTTATGACCCACGAACCTGTGGTTGTCAAGCCCGATCAACCCTTACGCAAAGCCGCAAAACTGATGCAGGACAAATCTCTGCGCCGTCTAGCGGTGACTGACAACCAAGGAAAAGTGATTGGTGTCCTCACGGCGGGAGATATTGTGCGGGCAATGATTGCTGAACTGGACGAGTCATAATCTAATCAACCCACCGTCACTTTTAATTTTGTCCGATTACTTATTACTTAATACGTTACAAATGACTGTTTCTCGTGAGTCTGTTCAACAGTTGCTGAGTTCCGAGGACTTTGGCAACCGCCTGAGTGGGGTAAATCTACTACGCCAGCTAGAACCATCGGTAGCTTATGAATTAATCCAGCCGATTGTGACTGACGCCAATGCTCGAGTTCGGTACGCCGCCGTTAGCCAGCTTGATACCCTTGGGGATCAGGATTTATCTCTCACCTTAACCCTGTTGCGCGATCGCCTCTTGAACGACTCAGAACCCGATGTCCAAGCCGCCGCCGCTGACGCTTTGGGTGCCCTGAAGATGACCGAGGCGTTTGAGGAGATGAAACAGTTATATCACCAATCATCGGAATGGTTATTACAGTTTAGTATTGTTGCGGCATTAGGGGAACTCTCAGATCCGCGTGCGTTTCCTCTTTTAGAAGAAGCACTCTCCTCCGAAACCAGCTTGATTCAAACCGCCGCGATTAGTTCATTAGGAGAACTGGGTGATCCCCGTGCTGTGCCATTATTAGTTCCCTTTGCCACCGACTCTGACTGGCAAGTGCGTTACCGAGTCGCCCAAGCGCTCAAACCCTTCGATACTTCAGAGGCTCGAGCCGCCCTAGAAGCCTTAGCCAATGACTCGGTTGAGCAAGTGGCTCAGGAAGCCAAACGAAATTTGTGATAGGTGGACACAATTAAAGTTAAAGGTGGAGATCGTCATTTGTCATTTGTCATTTGTCATTTGTCATTTGTCATTCTTAAGAGAACACCAAAACCCTTGATATATCGTCCCTTGATATACCGTAGTAGGCTGGCAAGCTTAAAGTTGTGGGTAAAATTTTTCTGGATCACTACTCTCATAAGGGTTTGAGAAAATACTTGACCACCGTTTTAACCTTGCCAAGCTAGTAGGGTGGGCATTGCCCACCAGAATACGAGGAGTGTGCCATTCATCTTAGGTTCGGTGTAGGGAGTTCAATCGACAACTTTCACAAGTCCACGATGCACCCCATAAATCAGCCGCATTAAGATAGCTTCATCATTACTTGTGAAAGAATTGTCCCAAGGCGCTGTCATCAATTCACGCCAGTCAGACAAACTGATCTGACCCTTACACATGATGTCAGCAAATAGTGGTGCCAAACAGCATCGGCTCAAGGTTTGTTCGTCTAGAGGAGCTTGTTCAGTCGCATTCATGGCTGGTTGGGTTGACTTTCAATGATCACATCAATTGTACTCACTCACGATGAGTCGTCCGGCGATCGCGTCACCAACCCCCCAAATTGGGCTAGCTGGAAAACTCGCAAAACCCTGAACAATAAAGGTTTCCAGAAAAATTAAAGGTTTATAAAATACCCAAAATAAGCCTTGATACGATAAAAATGAATGCCGTTTTTGAAGTTATGAAAACTGTTCCCTGTTCCCTGTTAACAATTCCCTAACCTCACCATAAGAGTTATTCAGCAACTCTTAATTCTTTGTTAATGGAGCTAAGCGGACTCGAACCGCTGACCCCCTCAATGCCATTGAGGTGCTCTACCAGCTGAGCTATAGCCCCGTGCAGCATCTTCCATCATGCCTTGATTCTGCCCTTTCGTCAAGTCTCATTAAATTATTGCCTCGTGAGAGATGATTGAGTTATGAAACCTAAGCCTCACTAAAACGAACCCGAAACCGCCGCAATCCGACTCAAGTAGCCCAAATAGCTGTCCATCAAGAAATATACGACTAACATGGCAGCCGCTGACATCGCCACTAAAGTGCCAGCCAGCATAAAGGAAAACTCTCGTGTGTCAAACGCCTGTTGCATTAAGTGCAGTGACCAAGCAACTAGAGCAATATCGAATATTAAAATAGCAATCAACATAATTTAAGAAATGTAACATCGAATCTATTCTAGCAGTGGTCTATGTAGCTGCAAACGATCCAATTGTGTGATATTGGTCACAAAAGTTTACGGCAGATCGGCAAGGATTTGAGAACCCTCATGACATCCGGACGGGAACCTGATGATCCTGCAAATAGTGCTTAATTTCCGATACGCTAAGTTGCCCGTAGTGCAGTAAAGAAGCTAAGAGGGCGGCTTCGGCTTTCCCCTCACTCAGGGCTTGATAAATGTGATCACAGGTTCCCGCACCCCCTGAGGCAATCACCGGAATTTCCACCTGGTCGGCAATGGTGCGGGTTAGCTCTAAGTCATACCCAGCTTGAGTTCCATCCGCATCCATACTGGTCACCAGTAATTCTCCCGCACCGCGTCGTTCCACCTCTTTTGCCCAGGCGATCGCATCAAGTCCGGTATTTTCGCGTCCGCCGCGCACGAAAACATCCCAACCCGGATGACTGGGATCAACACGGCGACGGGCATCTATCGCCACCACAATACATTGATTACCAAAGCGATCGCTAGCTTGATTGATAAAATCTGGATTACGGACAGCCGCCGAATTAATACTGACTTTATCGGCACCAGCCCTTAACAATAACTTAACAGTCTCTAAGGATTGGATACCGCCGCCAACGGTTAAGGGAATAAACACCTGTTCTGCGGTACGGTAGACAACATCAATAATAATATCCCGGTCTTCATGAGTGGCAGTGATATCCAAAAACACCAGTTCATCGGCACCGGCTTGGTTATAAGCTTGTGCCAATTCCACTGGATCACCCGCATCTTGCAAATTTACAAAGTTGACGCCCTTGACCACCCGCCCCGCCTTTACGTCCAGGCACGGTAAGATTCGTTTAGCTAGCATGTCAGATGTCTTACGCTGTGTGATGGGATAATACTCACTCTGTTAACTAATCTAAACCTTTTGTGCCTAAGTGTCTTGGTCGCAGATGAAACAATAGGCTGAAATCATGGCTATAACCTCCTTTAGACAATCTCAAGAACCCGACCCACAACCCCAATCCCGGCAGAAAAAAAAGGGTCGCCGTAAGAAACGTCAGCAAGACTTGGAAACAGATTTGTTACTGGCGACGGCGACAGCCGATGAAACAGAGAACCAAGAGGAAGGGATTCGTCCCCATCGGTTAGCCGACTATATTGGGCAAAAAGAACTCAAAGATGTCTTAGAAATTGCGATCGCGGCGGCGAAGGCGCGAAATGAAGCTTTAGATCATTTGCTCTTGTATGGACCGCCGGGATTGGGGAAAACCACGATGTCGCTAATTTTGGCGACAGAGATGGGGACGAATTGTAAAATTACAGCGGCGCCAGCATTGGAACGTCCCCGGGATATTGTGGGGATTTTAGTGAATCTTAAACCGGGGGATATTTTGTTTATCGATGAGATTCATCGCCTCACACGCATGAGTGAGGAACTGTTGTATCCGGCGATGGAGGATTATCGGTTAGATATTACGATTGGCAAAGGGCAATCGGCGCGAACCCGGAGTATTCCCTTACCCCAGTTTACCTTGGTTGGCGCGACGACACGGGTGGGATCACTCACCTCCCCGTTACGCGATCGCTTCGGGTTGATCCAGCGCTTACGATTCTACGAACCCGAGGAATTGAGTCTAATTGTCCAACGCACCGCCCAATTATTACAAACGCCGATGAGCGAAGAGGGAGCGATAGAAATTGCCCGTCGTTCGCGGGGAACTCCCCGCATCGCCAATCGTTTACTGAGGCGAGTGCGGGATTATGCTCAGGTGAAAAAGATGGGTGTCATTAACCCAGACGTCGCCGCCGAAGCCTTGGAAGTCTTCAATGTTGATCCGGCGGGTTTGGATTGGACGGATCGGCTGGTGTTAAGTGTGATGATTGAACAATTCCAAGGGGGACCTGTGGGTTTAGAAGCCGTAGCCGCCGCCACCGGAGAAGACGCTCAAACCATTGAGGAAGTGTATGAACCGTATTTGTTACAGATTGGTTACTTACATCGAACCCCTCGCGGGCGGGTTGCTACAGACGCGGCTCGTAAGCATCTAGGGTTAACTAACAGTCGGTAAATATCTAGACAATTAGTGACATAACTGGACATTTTCTATGATATAATCAGACAATGTCTAGTTTAACCCCCCAAGAAGCAGCTACTCTACTAGGTGTCACGGTCAAAACTTTGCACCGATGGGAACTCAATGGCAAAATTCGATCAAGTCGGACGGCTGGTGGTCATCGTCGATACGATATTGCTGACTTAATTGGCAATAAATCGGGTAATGAATTAACCGTTGGTTATGCCAGAGTATCTAGTCACGACCAAAAAGACGATTTAAATAGACAAGTTTTAGTTTTAGAAAGCTACTGTGCCAAACAGGGATGGGAATTTGAGATTATTCAAGATCTCGGTAGTGGCATGAACTACAAAAAGAAAGGATTGATTAGATTAATCAAATTAATTACCAGTTATCAAGTAGAAAGGCTGGTATTAACGCATAAGGATAGACTACTGAGATTTGGTTCGGATTTGATTTTCACATTATGTGAGAGTTTTGGCACCGAGGTAATAATTATCAACCGTTCTGATGATAGTACATTCGAAGAAGACTTAGCGGCAGATGTATTAGAAATTATCACAGTATTTTCCGCTCGTCTATATGGGAGTCGAAGTCATAAGAACAAAAAAATAGTGGATGAACTGAGGGAGGTAGCCAAAAAGCTATGACGACGATAACTTATTGCAAAGGCTTGCCAACTCCTGCCGATGAACTTAACCCCATCGGTTTCACCGACTTGGAGATGTTTTTAACTTCATTGTCCGATATATTCTATCAAGCAACAGTTGAAACAGTTAACCATTTATTAAATAAAGAA